>NZ_BAAHWX010000007.1:0-66633 GCF_054784995.1 Paucilactobacillus salsurae
GGAAGAGTAAGACCCCTCAGAGATGATGAGGTAGATAGGTTGGAAGTGGAAGTGCAGTGATGCATGGAGCGGACCAATACTAATCGGTCGAGGACTTAACCACAAAGTGGTGTCCGGTTAAGAAAAAAGATGATACTGTTTAGTTTTGAGAGCGCAAGTTCTCAGCGTACTATCTATGATAGAATAGTGCTAGTGCGATTGGAACTCACGGTTTTCGTGGTAGTTCCATCGACAACGAAGCACAGAGTGCGTAGTGTGGCGGCGATGGCGAGAAGGATACACCTGTTCCCATGCCGAACACAGAAGTTAAGCTTCTGAGCGCCGAGAGTAGTTGGGGGATCGCTCCCTGCGAGGGTAGGACGTTGCCATGCAATTGGAGCGTATGACTTAAGTTATGTGAACGTAACATAGATTCATGCGATTCTAAAAATACAAATCGTTTGCGCGATTTGTATTTTTTTTACACTCAAATCTACATTTGTGGATGAAAAATTGCATTTACTGATTACGTCATTTATACTAATACATACAGTACTTTTTGCCGTCTTAGCTCAGCCAGGTAGAGCGTTTCCATGGTAAGGAAGAGGTCGTCGGTTCAAGCCCGATAGACGGCTTATAAAATTTTACAAGAATAAAAAGGACAAGAAAGCTGAACAAAACTAATGCAAACGTTGATTACAACATTACTGCAAAAGAAGACAGATTTATTTCAGGCCCTTCTTCAACATTTAGGGATTTCGATTACTTCATTACTGATTGCAATGATCATTGCAATTCCACTAGCAATTTGGGCCCAAAAACATACTAAAATTGCCGCTTTTTTATTACAAGTTGCCGGGGTATTACAGACAATTCCATCACTTGCATTACTGGGATTACTAATCCCACTCGTAGGAATTGGTACTGTTCCTGCAATTATCGCATTAGTAGTATATGCGCTACTTCCAATTTATCAAAATACCTATATCGGAATTAATGAAATTGATAGTTCTATTGAAGAGGCAGCGGAAGCATTTGGGATGTCCCGAATGCGAAAGTTAATTAAGGTTGAACTACCAATTGCCATGCCCGTTATTATTTCGGGAATTAATACCGCGTTAGTTTTGATTATTGGAACAGCTACCCTTGCAGCATTAATTGGTGCAGGTGGTCTGGGCTCATTTATTTTGCTTGGCATTAATCGCGATAATAACGCATTAGTGCTGATTGGAGCGATTGCGTCTGCCATCTTAGCGATTGCATTAAGCTCATTCATTAAGTTTCTGCAACACGTTAAAATCCGATATTCATTAATGACTTTGGCAGTGGTTTTACTATCAATGGGTGGTTATGGCGTGCATGCGACAATGAACCAGAAAAACGAACAAATTGTGATTGCCGGTAAACTAGGATCCGAACCCGACGTTTTAATCAATATGTATGAGGAACTGATTGAACAAGATGATCCCAAAGCACAGGTCACATTGAAAACAGATTTTGGTCAAACCAGTTTTCTATTTAACGCACTGAGAAATAATGAAGTTGATATTTACCCTGAATTTACAGGAACTGTATTAGAAACTTTGGTTAAAACGCCAGCAGAACAGAGAAAAAATCTTTCGAGTTCAGCAACTTATCAACTTGCTAAACAAAAATTAGCTCAACAGTATCATCTGAAATACTTGAAACCAATGAAATATAATAATACCTACGCGTTGGCAACAACCAAACAGTTTGCTGATGAAAATCATCTGCACACAATCAGTGATTTATTAACGGCTCAAAATAAAGTACGTGCCGGGATGACTCTTGAATTTATTGATCGTGATGACGGACTTAAAGGAATGAAAAAGTTATACGGTCTAACATTTAGCGCCAAGTCAATGCAGCCGGATTTGCGCTATGAGGCGTTAAAAAAAGGTAATGTTAATTTGGTTGATGCTTATTCAACCGACAGTCAGATTCGTCAATACCATCTTGTATTATTAAAAGATGACAAACAGATGTTTCCTGCCTACCAAGGTGCCCCGCTAATGAGTGAAAAATTTGCGCGTGCTCATCCTCAAGTCGTTAAGTCATTGAATAAATTGAGCGGCAAAATTACCAATAGTGAAATGCAAGAAATGAACTATGAAGTTAATGTTTTGAAAAAGTCACCTAAAACAGTGGCACATCATTACCTAGAAACACACCATTTATTAACAAAGGAGGGTCATTAATGGCAGAGACGTTACTTAAATTTGATCATGTTGAAAAAAACTTTGATGATAAAACGGTTATTAATGACTTTAATTTACAAATTAAAGCAGGTGAGCTTTTAGTTTTGGTGGGCGTTTCCGGTTCAGGTAAAACGACAACACTTAAAATGATAAACCGATTGGAGCAACCAACTGGGGGTCAGATTTATTATCATGATCAACCAATTGAAGATTATAATTTAAAACAAATTCGATGGAATATGGGCTATGTATTACAAGAAATTGCCTTGTTTCCAACTATGACGGTTGCTCAAAATATAGCGGTTATTCCGGAAATGAAAAAAATGCCGAAAGAAAAAATAGACCATGTGATTGACGCGTTGTTAGAGGAAGTTGGCCTCAATCCTAAAGAATATAAAAAGGCGATGCCAAACGAACTATCTGGTGGTGAACAGCAACGCGTGGGAATTTTACGCGCTATAGCTTCAAGCCCTGAGATTGTACTCATGGATGAACCATTTAGTGCGTTAGATCCGATTTCGCGAACGGCGCTGCAGGATTTAGTGTTAAAACTGCATGAAAAACTTAAAACAACCATTGTATTTGTGACTCACGATATGGGTGAGGCACTGAAAATGGGTGATCGAATTGCCGTTATGAAAGAAGGTAAGTTACTTCAGGTTGATACGCCGACCGAAATTGCCCAGCATCCGAAAAATCAATTTGTAGCTGATTTTTTTGATGCTGCGCGAGCTAAGAATATTTATGATGTGTATCTCGGTAGAATTGGTGTTGCAGGGTATTATCATGAAACAGCCCAAACAACTGATGCGGTTAAGCTAGACGTTGAAGCCACTCTGCGAGACGGGTTATATCAACTGAAAACACATTCCGAATTACAAATTGTGACCGCTGATGATCAAACTAAAGGATTTTTAGACCAAGCGGCAATTATTAATTATTTAAGTGATCACGAAAAAGCTTAAATGGTTAGTTATTATTAATTTTAATGGTAAGCTATGAGTAACATATTTCTTAAGGGGGCACATTCATGGCAACACAAAAGTTTGACGTCGTAATTATTGGTGCTGGCCCTGGGGGCATTGCAGCAGCCTATGGATTAAAACAGCAGGGTAAAAGTGTCGCAATTGTTGAAGAAAACTTATGGGGTGGAACTTGTCCCAATCGTGGATGCGATCCAAAAAAGATTTTATATGCAGCTGTTGAGGCTAAAGAAAGAGTCGATTTCTTAAAAAATGATGGTATCAATGGCCAAATGACGGTTGATTGGCATCAATTAATGGATCATAAACGCCAATATACGCAAAAAATCCCAACTGGAACTCAAAGCGGTTTAGAAAATGCTGATATTGCAACCTTTTATGGCCATGCGCATTTTCAAGCAGATGAAACATTACTAGTGGATGATGAAGTAGTGGCCGGTACTGATTACATTATTGCAACTGGTCAACGACCAACCATTCCAGCTATTAGTGGCAGTCAATATTTACAAACGAGTACGCAGTTCTTAGATATGGACGACATGCCAAAATCAGTAACCTTTATTGGTGGTGGGTATGTGGCCTTTGAATTGGCCACGATTGCCAATGCCGCGGGAGCCGATGTTCACATCATTCATCATAATCAACGTCCTTTAAAAGAATTTGATCAAGATCTAGTTCGTGATTTGATGGATCAAATGAAGAAAAATGGGATTAAGTTTGATTTAGATATTGATGTTACGACGATTTTAAAACACGATCAACAATTAGAAGTCGCTAACGACGGGGACTTTTCAATTATGACCGATGCTGTTTTTGCCACCACTGGACGAGTTCCCAATGTTGATACGTTGGGATTGGAACAAGTCGGCGTCATTGCCCTTAAAAAGGGAATTCGCGTTAATCAGTTTTTGAAAACTGATAATCCACACATTTACGCCCTGGGGGATGTTTTAACTCGCGTTGGTAAAGAACCTAAGTTGACACCAGTTGCGACCTTTGAGGGACGCTATTTAGCGGCTTATCTCAGTGATGAAACACATCGGCCAATTAGTTATCCAACTGTGCCAACAGTTGTTTATTCAACACCGAAATTAGCTAAAATTGGTTTGGACCCTGATATTATCACTGGTGATGATGGTAAGGTAGTTGATTTAAATGTTAGCCAGTGGTTTACGTATTTCCGTCTCGGTGAACCAGTTGCCAAAGTCAAAGTTGTCATCGATAAACAAAGTAAAACCATGGCTGGCGCTCAAATACTCAGCAGTAGTGCCGATGAATTAATTAATTACCTGACACAAGCAATCAATCAACGGCAAACGCTCGACGATATTAAACAAACTATTTTTGCTTATCCAAGTGTGGCTAGTGACATTCAGTATATGTATTAGACAAAAAATTTATTGAGAAAATTTCAAGTTAATTTAAAAATACTGTCATATCAATGATTTCAAGAGTTTGTTTAATTCTTGAAATCATTTTTTTGTTTTTCACATGATAAGTTAAAACAAAATTAGGATCCATTTTGTTTGATGCAAGTGACCGTAAACATCTAAATAATGGCCTTTTTAGAAGCTTAATTCTGATAAGCAAAACGTTAACAAAAATATCATAAGAATAATAGAATATTAATCATAATAAGACGTATAAAATAATTGTTTTAAATTATACTTTTACGTTTTGAATTATGTAATTAGTATCATTTAAAATACAAATAAAGAAAAAATGTATATGATATAGCATAACACCTTAATTTGCCAAGTAAAGTAATTTGCGATAATATAATTAATATAAACGATAAGAAGAAAGAAAGGCCGTGATCGAAAATGAAACAAATAATGAAAAACACTCCCAAATTATGGATAGGATTTTTGATTCTGTTTTCATTTTTGATTGGCATGACAATGATTGATAAAAGTTCGCAATCTAGTGTGGAAATGAACCACGCAAAGACGATTCGCGTGGTTGACAAGCACAAAAGTAACGCTCAAGACGTTGCCAAAATGGAGAAAACAGATACAACGGGTGAAAGCCAATCCATCAAAACAATTAATCACAGTCCACAGCAAGTTATTGAAGTAAATTAATGACACATTGAAACCATGATATAAAGCGATTTTGACAACCTAACAAAATCGTTTTTTTTTATTTAATTAAAATTAAATGAGAAAAAAGTGTTGACAATCTGAATGGTTGGTTGTATCTTATTTACAACATTAAAAATACATTAGAAACGTTGAAGAGAAGAGTACAATCATTGGTGACTTAAGAGACCTCTAGTTTGGTGGGAATGAGGAGCATGAATGGTTCGAAAGTAGTCTCTGAGAATCGAGTACGAACAAGAGTATTCGATGGGTGCACCCATTATAGTGCCAGGGTATCGCAAGATAATTGCCGTACCTGGTGAGGTATATTTCGTGAGAGATATACAAAATGAGGTGGTAACACGTGCAAACGTCCTTATTAGACAATCGTCTAATAGGGGCGTTTTTATTTTTAATGAAAATGACGTAGAAAGAAGGGACATCAATGAATATGAGAAATGCGTGTAGTAACGGTGGGCTTGTATACGTCAGTGCTTTCGAGTAGTCAGTAACTTTGGATTACGGAAGGAAGTCACACTTATGGACAAAACAAACTTAACTTTTAAACACTATATCTTTATTGCATCAATGTTATTTGGAATGTTTTTTGGCGCTGGAAACTTAATTTTTCCGATTCACTTAGGTCAGTTGGCTGGTAGTCACTGGTTTAGTGCCGGAATCGGATTCTTAATTACAGGAACCATTTTGCCACTCTTAGCAATTATTTCGATTAGTATTACACGATCAAACGGCATTTATGATTTGGCTAAACCAATCGGTGAAAAATATGCTACGTTCTTCATGATCCTTACTTGCTTCACACTTGGACCATTATTTGCAACACCAAGAACGGCAACCACACCATTTCAAATTGCCTTTGGATCACACTTAACCAGCGCACAGATGCCAATTGCTTTGTTTATTTACTCATTAATTTTCTTTGGCATTACCTTTTGGGGTTCAAGAAAACCTACAGGTATTATCGACTCAATCGGTAAGTTATTAAATCCAGCGTTCTTGATTTTATTGGCCATCATTTTCGGCTTTGCGTTTACCCGCCCAATGGGTGCTGCAACGAGTCAACCAGCAACCACGATCTATCAACATGGTGCTTTTCTAAACGGCTTTTTGCAAGGCTACAACACGATGGACGCAATTGCCGGTTTGCTCTTTGGAATTGCGGTTGTTACCACAATTCGTAGTTTAGGGGCTAAAAAGCCTGGTGATATTGCTAAGATTGCCGCTAAATCAAGTTTAATGAGTATTTCCCTAGAAGCTTTGATTTATATGATTCTGATTTGGATCGGGGCAACCAGCCTTGAATTCTTCAAAATCTCAGCTGATGGCGGTATTGGTTTTAGTCAAATTGCTTCACACTTTATGGGACTTCCTGGTCAAATCATTTTAGCCATCATGGCAACATTGACCTGCTTAACGACTTCCATTGGACTTTCAACTTCATTTTCAGAAGCAATGCACACTAAATTCCCTAAGATTAAATATTCCACATGGAATGCAATGACATGTCTCTTTTCATTCTTGTTCGCAAACATTGGCTTAGATCAAATTATTGCATGGTCAACGCCAATGCTCATGTTCTTATATCCACTTGCAATTACTTTAATTGCTTTATCAATCTTGTCACCATTATTTAAACGCGCTAGAATTGTTTACATTATGACAACGATTTTCACAATTATTCCAGCGATTATTGACGCGATTGCTTCAGCACCAAAAATTATTTCAGCCAGTGGCTGGGCCAAATCGATTTTAAGCTTTGACAAGATTTTACCATTTGCAGGCTTTGGAATGGATTGGGTTATTCCAGCAACGATTGGCTTAATTCTTGGTTTGGCAATTTATGGAATTGAAACAATGACTTCAAAAAATTCAATTGCTCAAGAAAGCTAACATTACACACATAGATTAGAGCACACATAGTAATTCACACATAAACACATAGATGAAGTACAATTCAAAGATTTAACACATAAAAAAACATAGATTAGGTTTACCGTATTTATTAAAGTAGAAAGGAGTTGTTTCCATGACGTTTATTGCTATTTTAGCTGGTCTCTTGCTAGCCACCCAAATGGTCGCACATTTGTGCCACCGCATTGGAATTCCTGGCGTGATTGGTGAAATTATGGTTGGTATTTTAGTGGGCCCAGCAATTTTAAATTGGATTCATTTAACGCAAATGATGAATGAATTTCAAAACATCGGTGTCATTTTATTAATGTTCATTGGTGGCTTGGAAAGTGATTTAGGCTTGTTGAGAAAATACCTGAAACCGGCAATTATCGTGGCCATTATCGGCGTTATATTTCCAGTGGTCATCATGGGAGCAACCAGCTATTTGTTTCATTTTACGATGATGGAATCCCTATTTATTGGTGTTATCTTTTCGGCCACCTCAGTTAGTATTTCAGTGGCCGTGTTAAAAGAATTTCACTTTTTAAACACTAAAGAAGGTGCCACGATTCTTGGCGCCGCAGTAGCAGATGACATTATTGGTGTTATTTTACTCAGTATCATGATTAGTGTGATGAGAAATGCCGGCATCAGCACCGGCACGACAACTTCCACTAATTTACTGCTGATTTTTATTGAACAAATCCTCTTTTTTGGTGGGGTGTATGCCTTTGTTAAATGGCTGGCACCTTACTTAATGAAACTCAGTCAAAAACTACTGACAGTGGCGGCACCCACGGTTATGTCAATGGTAATCTGCATGAGCATGGCAGCAGCTGCAGATTTTGTTGGTCTGAGTGGCGCTGTTGGCGCATTCTTTGCTGGCATTGCCATTGCACATACCAATCAACGAGAAATTGTTGACCAAAGTGTTGAACCATTAGGATATGCGATCTTTATTCCTTTGTTTTTCGTCAGTGTTGGCTTGAATATGACGTTTGCTCATTTAGGCCAATCGTTATTATTTGTAACTGTCATGACGATTTTGGCTTGTGTGACTAAGCTGATTGGTTGTGGCCTTGGCGCTGCGATTAATGGCTTTAGTCTTAATAGTGACTATATTGTTGGGGCGGGGATGATTTCTAGAGGTGAAATGGCGTTAATTACAGCTCAAATTGGGTTTAATGCCCATTTACTTTCAGGGACATACTATTCTGATATCATTCTAGTCATTATTTTAGCCACTATGATTGCACCGTTCTTGCTGAAACATTCAATCAAACATTATCAAACTCAGCGGGCCACTAGAACCAAGGCCCGCAAACAAACCCAAATGGCATAAATTCACTCCTCCAAGATTTATTCCATGTAAAAAAGCGATGACTATGAAATGTATTCATAGTCATCGTTTTTTATAGTTGATGATTAATTTCAATAAGTGGTTCTTCATTTTGAATTAACAGGGGACTAGCTGGGCCCATACTGAGTAAAGTTAATTCATGCATGGCCCGCGAAGCAATGGTATACAAGATGCCAGCTGCAGTATCCCGGTGATAGTTGTCTTCTGAGACATCATAAGCAATCACAGAATCAAATTCTAATCCTTTCGCCAAATAGATAGGTAAGATAATCACACCTGCCGGTAAAACACGGTCAGCGTCTTTTAAAAGTGTCACCGGTTCATTTTTAAAATGACGCAAGCGATGTTTCGCTGAAAATGCTTGCTTGGCATTTTTTGTCAGAATGGCAACCGTTTTATATTTTTTAGTCTGTTCTTCAACAATGCCTTGGAATGTATCCTGAAATTCTTCAGGTGTATAACGAATTACCAGATTAGGTCGTTCACCATGACGATTGAATGCTGAAATTTCATCACCATCTGGTAATAATGATTTAGCAAAGTTAGTAATTTCAGCAGTTGATCGATAACTTCTGTTTAGCGAAATTAAAGTTGATTTTTTAAAATTCAAATTTTCTTTCAGGGATGCCATCAATACTTGCGGTAGTTGCATTGGATTAAACAATGACTGTTCACTATCACCTAAAATAGTAAATTTAGCTTTGACAAAAACGTGTTTCAAATAAATTAAGGTAGCCATTGAATAATCTTGCATTTCATCGATAAAGACATATTCTAAAGCGCGATTTTGACCAGAACCAGTAATTAGATCACGCATGTACAGTAATGGCGCACAATGCATTAGATCAATTTGGTGAAATTCAATCTGATGATTAAAACCATCGCGCGTGGCTTGCCAATCAGACTCAGACACATTTTCGGGCACAAAAGATGATAAAAAGGCATCATATTGTCGATAGAAATCAATAAAGTAGTTATTATAAATGGCATCGTAAACGACGCGCAGCCGACTTTTAGCAATTTGTTGGGCAACGAAAGCAAACATTTCGTCTTCTGTTTGAAAAGAATCCGCAGCATGATCCATCAATAAATCATTGAATTGTTCATTACTGAGTTGATCAACTTCATCAGCCACCCATTTTTCTTTGGTCTGTTCGTCAATTTGGTGCTTTAACAGTTTAATTAAAGCATTTTTAGTGGCGAGAATTTTGTCGGCAATATGCATTTTCAGTGGTAAGTTATCAAAAATTTGTTGAATCAATTGAGCACTGAAGATGACTGATCCATTAAATAGGATATTATTAAACTTAATTTCATCAGCACCAAGCGTGCGGACGTAACGATCAACCTCGGTCATCGCTAGTTGGCTTTCCAAAAAGTTTTGTACAGCAAGATTGTTGTCCTTATTTTGCTGCTGGTCTTCGTAGCGTTCAAATAAGGTTTGAACCGTTAACCCTTCAAAGCGGCGTTCGAGAAATTCAGCCAAAGTGACCTGCCGCATATTACGTTCACCTAAACTAGGGAGCACTTCTGAAATATAGTGGCTAAATAACCGATTGGGTGAAAATAACACAATTTGATCAGCATTGAGTGATGCCCGACTATGATAGAGTAAATAAGCAATTCGTTGTAAAATGGCGGATGTTTTACCACTACCAGCCACCCCTTGTACTAACAATAAATCACTTGAAGTATTGCGAATAATATCATTTTGTTCTTTTTGGATCGTGGTGACGATGTTTTGCATATACTGGTCATTTTGTTGACCTAATGCAGTTTGCAACATTTCATCACCGACAGTTTCGTTGGTGTCAAAAACGTTTACGATTTGACCATCTTCAATGGTGAATTGCCGTTTTTTAACCAGGTTGGTTGTTTGCTTGCCAGCAGGACTGTCATATGACACTTGTCCCAAAGTACCATTGTAATAGATACCAGACACTGGTGCGCGCCAATCATAGACGAGAAAGTCATCTTTAGTCTTATTCATTAATGAAGCAATGCCAATGTACAGCGGTTCACTCGGCTCGCTTTGATTGTCTTGAATATCAATACGACCAAAATAAGGTGCTTGTTTTTGAGCTTTTAACGTTTCCAATTGGCGCTTTAAAATGGTTTCACTTTCAACAGCTCGAGCCACCAACTGCCGTTGTTGTTCAATCATGGCATTGGTTTCCATGGCGTCATCAACTTCATATAAGTTAACGGAAGCATTATCCGCGTAATTTTTTTCAACAGCGCGTGTTTCATGATGGGCCTTGTCTGCAACTTGACTTGCAGTTTCAATTTGGTCATCAATTTGTGCAATAACATCTGTCACACGTTGTTGTTCTTGTTGTTCTTCTTGTGGATCTATCAAGAGAAGACCTCCTAGCGAAAAATACTAACTTCGAAAAATATCATACCATTGTAAAACGTTCTCATGCTAATAACAAGTAAATTGATGCTACGTCTTTACTTTTTGGCGAATGCTCGGTAAACTATTAGTGTTTGAAGTAGTACGAGTACAGCGAGAAATCGATTGGTGAAAGGATTTCCAAAATACGAAATGGTTTAATGGAGTCACCCGCCGTAAGGGTAAAGTGGTGACAAATTGTCACAAGCTAGGTGGTACCGCGCAAAGTCGTCCTATTGCATTATTTGCAATGGGGCTTTTTATTTTTTGGAGGAGATAATATGACAAAAAAAGTAATTTTAACAGGAGATCGGCCAACCGGAAAACTACATATTGGCCATTATGTTGGGTCATTAAAAAATCGCGTTGACTTACAAAACTCGGGTAACTATGATACGTATATTATGATTGCGGATCAACAAGCGCTCACCGATAATGCACGTGATCCACAAAAAATTCGGGATAGTCTATTACAAGTTGCACTTGATTATTTGGCAGTCGGTATTGATCCCAAAAAATCAACGATTTTAGTACAATCACAAATTCCAGCTTTAAGTGAATTAACTATGCATTACTTAAATCTGGTTTCTGTTTCACGGCTGAATCGCAATCCAACCGTCAAGTCTGAAATTAAGCAAAAGAAATTCGGTGAAAGTGTACCGGCCGGTTTCTTTATATATCCCGTTAGTCAGGCTGCTGATATTACTGCATTTAAAGCAGATACTGTGCCCGTTGGGGATGATCAAGAACCAATGCTTGAACAAACCAGAGAAATCGTACGTTCATTTAATGGCATTTATCAACAAGATATTTTGGTTGAACCAGAAGGCTATTTTCCACCAAAAGGAGAAGGTCGAATTCCTGGATTAGACGGGAATGCCAAAATGAGTAAGTCACTAAATAACGCTATTTATTTATCCGATGACGCTGACACAGTGACTAAGAAAGTCATGTCAATGTATACGGATCCTGAACATATCAAAGTGAGTGATCCGGGACATGTTGAAGGTAACACCGTCTTTACTTATCTTGACATTTTTGATGAAGATACCTCTAAGGTAGATGAATTAAAACAACAGTATCAAGCTGGTGGTTTAGGCGACGTTAAAATTAAACGCTATCTCAATGAAGTATTGGAAAACGTATTAGGACCAATTAGAAATCGACGTGCAGAATACGAAAAGAATATTGATTACGTCTACCAGATCTTAAAGGATGGGTCAAATAAGGCAAATGAAGTGGCTGAACAAACGCTCAGTGAAGTAACTCATGCCATGGGTCTTAACTATTTTGATTAACAAGATGAAACAAGGATTGTGTTCAAATCGCAATCCTTTTTTTATGCAAAAAATTGACTAAAAAATGTTATGATATAAAAGAGTATTTTTACAATTAAAATAAAAATAAAATTAAACGTAACGGAGGTGAAGTAATGGAGAACTTGGCAATTGTTGATTTGGGTTCCAACTCCGTAAGAATGGCGATTACACAAATCAAAGATGACGGTAGTTATCAAGAAGTCAAACGCGTCAAAGAAGATTCACGCATCTCGGAAGGGATGGGTAAAGAAAAGATTTTACAAGAAGTGGCGATGGCGCGCACAATTGCTGCCTTAAAAAAATTCAAGAAACTATACGTGGGGCTACCCAACCTAAAAATTAAGGCGATTACAACAGCTGCCGTGCGCCAAGCACGCAATCAGAGTGAATTTCTGCAACGGGTTAAACAGGAAGTGGGAATTGATTTAAATGTCTTGTCAGGTGTGAAAGAAGCTTATTATGATTATTTAGGCGTGATGCAGACACTGAAACTCGACCACTGTCTCATTTTAGATACTGGTGGCGCGAGTTGTGAATTAATTTTGGTGCAACATAAAAAAGCGCGCAACTTAATTAGTATCCCTGTGGGAGCAGTTACTATTTCAGAACAGTATCATTTGGGTGGCTTTGTCAAATCGGTTGATTTGTTTAAGGCCCAATTGGCAATGAATGAGCGATTGACAAAAATTCCATGGATGAAATACACCACCCATATGCCTGTTGTCTTGCTTGGCGGAGCAAATCGAACCCTCGCCCGAATGAGCCGCAATTTTCGCCATCAAAAACGCGGAAGCATTCACGGCTACCATTTATCATCACGTGCCGTGTATGCGACGTTTAGAGAGCTACTCAGCCGTAATTTAAACCAGCGCAAAAAAATGTCTGGTTTGGAACCAGAACGGGCAGACATTATTATTGGTGGTATGTTGCCGCTAGTATCGATTTTGCAACGGACTACAGATGGACGGGTGATTTTTTCTGAAAGTGGCGTTCGTGAAGGTATTATTGCCGAATATATTCAACGACGGAATCAATCTAAATAAAGGAGGCAATTGAATGACTGATTGGCAAGCTGGATTTTATCGTTTAAATCAAGCAGATCGGCAAAAGCAAATTGCTTCTTTTTTTAAGTTGTCCGATCAACAACAAGATTTTATTACCCAACACAATGAACCAACGCAAACCAATATGATCGAAAATTACCTGACTAGTTATCCGTTAGCACAAGGCCTAAGCGTTAATTTAACCGTTAACCATCAGCAATACGTGGTGCCAATGGCGATTGAAGAGCCATCCGTGATTGCAGCGGCAAGTAACGGCGCCAAAATTGTGGCCCAAAGTGGTGGTTTTACTGCATCAAAACAACCACGATTAGCCACTGGACAAGTGATTTTAGACGATCAAAGCCATTTAGACCAGATTAAAACTTGGCTCCAAAGGCAAACAGCGACGATTACTGCTGTTGCTAATCAGGCTCGACCATCATTAGTGAAGCGCGGTGGTGGTGTCAAACAGGTTAACATCCGGTTGATTGATGACCAATTTATCTCGCTTGATTTGCTGATTGATGTTGGTGAATCAATGGGTGCTAACAGTGTGAACACGATGTGTGAAGCTGTTAAACAGTGGTTAGAAGAGCAAGGACAGAGCGTGTTAACAGCCATTTTATCCAATTTAGATGATCAACGGTTGCAAACTAGTTCTTGTCAGATTACAGTCAAGCAATTGGCAACCAAGCAAATGACTGGAGAACAGGTAGCCGCTAAAATTGCGGAACTAAGTCAATTGGCGCAACTCGATGCGTACCGTGCTGCAACCCATAATAAGGGGATTATGAATGGTATTGATGCGGCAGTGCTTGCTTTAGGAAATGATTGGCGGGCTGTGGAAGCAGCCGTACACAGTTACGCAGCCACCGATGGACATTACCGCGGAGTCAGTCGTTGGTGGGTTGAAGCGGATCAATTGAAAGGCCAGATTACTGTCCCCATGCCAATTGGCGTGGTGGGTGGTAGTATGGATGTATTACCCATGGTAAAAATCAATCGGCAAATTAGTAATGTGGCAGATGCTGCCGAACTTGCCCAAGTCATTACTAGTTTAGGATTAGCGCAAAACCTAGCAGCTCTCAAAGCCCTCGCAACAAAAGGTATTCAAGCAGGGCACATGAAACTACAATATAAATCATGGGCCCTTGCATTGGGAGCGACAACCGCTGAATTACCACAAATTATGTGCAAGTTAGTATCGGCTAACAAAGTTGATCGTCAGCTGGTCGCAAAGGTGATTACACAAATTAGAGGAGAACAACATGACAGAAGTTAAATTAAATTCAACAACCCAAAATCTATTAGATCAGGTTCAAAAATTATATCCGGGTCCAGTGATTGTGCGTTTTGGTGATCAAAAAGCCGGGTTTATTCGCCATGATCAAGCCCAGCAAGAAGCACTTGCTGATGGCTTGCAGATTACGATTACAGATATCACAGCACCAGATTACACAGCATCACATGAATTACTTCATTTACTAATGCTCTTACAAGGTTTTCCTCAGATATTTTTTCAAGTGTCATTTGCAAATGATCCTCAATTAGATGAACAGTTGATGATTATGTCAACCGATCTTTACGATATCGCAATGCACTTAGTAGTCGTTAAAGAACAACGTTCGCATGAGCTAATTGATGATCAAATTGAGCAACTTTATTTAAAGGGTATTCTAGAAACGCTTACTAGAGAAACTGGGCAAAAAGATAATGAACGAACGTTGCGGCTAATTACATTGCTAGATGCCTTGGTATTTTATGGCGATCATATTGATCAATATGAATCGGATTTGATCGATAATTATCCAGTGGCCTATGAAGCTGCTAAAGATTTATATCAACAGTTAACTGCCAAGGAAATTGATTCACCATTTGCGATGCGTAGAGCGATTGTTAAGTTATACAAACAATTTGATACGCAACTTGCAAAATGGGGCCTCCCAGCATTACATAATAACGAATTTGTGACGTTATCAAGTGTGTTAAGCGAACGTCAATTACGCTTGGAAGTTCGTCAACTTTTTGAAATTTTCCATTCAGACATGATTGATAAGCAAAACAAAAAACAAGCATATATAGGCTTAAATAAAACCGATCAACAAAATAGTTTTGTGATTGCCCCAGAAACTGACGACACCGCAGCATTTTTCAAGAAATATTATACTAAAACAGTGCAAGAATTATTTGAAGACTTGGAAATGCCATACATCATTAGGAAGTGATTAACTTGAATCCTGAAATTCAAACGCAATTTGATCAAGCAAAACATATCGTGTTTTTAACTGGTGCTGGTGTATCTACAGCCTCTGGCATTCCAGATTTTCGCTCAGCTAACGGGTTGTACACCAAAAATAAAAATGCGGAATACTATTTGAGTCATGCTTATTTTGCCTCTGATCCAGATGGCTTCTATTCATTTTGTAAAGAGAACCTCTATTTTCCAGATGCCAAACCCAACGTTATTCACGAGCGCCAAGCAGCATTAACGCAACAAAATCGTGCGGCTGTCATTACCCAAAACATTGATAATTTGTATGAATTTGCGGGGACGCAGCATTTAGTTGATTTTCATGGTAATCTGTTCAATGTCTACTGTACGAAGTGCCATCAAAATGTTGATTGGCATGATTATTTGAAGAGTCGCATTCACGAAAATTGTGGTGGTGCTTTGCGACCTGACGTCGTATTGTATGACGAGGGTATTGCCCAAGATTCAATTTCACGGTCCATTGACTATATGCAACATGCTGATTTGGTGGTTATCGTCGGCACATCCATGCGTGTCTACCCATTTGCAGGGTTATTGAATTATCGTAACTCACAAGCCCCAGTGTTAGCAGTCAATGAGCAGCGATTGGATCTACCAGTCAAATTTGAAATGATTCAAGAAGATGCGAGCCAATTTTTCACAGAATTAACGGTCTAAAATAGTACCATTTAAGCTCTAAATCAACTATAATTGAGCTAAGAGGTGGTAGCCATGACCCGTGAAGAAATAGTTAATGAATTGATGCAAACAGTTCGAACAATGCAACGCCTCCGGTTTGTGCAAATTTTCTCTGATTTCGCGATGATTTATGGTGTGATTCGAATCCTATCCAGTGGTACCACAGTCGAATTATTTAATGTTACGTTTACACAAGACAATGCGATGATTGTTGTCTTCTTGATTAGTTTGGTTGATCTTAGTTTTGCTTTTATCCGCAGGAATTATCGTCGAGAAGGATTACGATTAACTGCGGCGTTAACTGGTCAATTAAGTGATCAAGAGTTACGACTCGTGCAAATTTTAAAAAGATTTTAGGGGCAAGCAAGTTTGATTACGATTGGATTAACAACTTGGAAGGAACATCCCAGTTTAATTAAAGAAAAGCGGCCGGTTCAGTTAACTGAATACGCCGCTTTTTTTCCGTTGGTTGAAATTGACAACACTTTTTATGGTATTCCAACCAAAAAGACTGTTCGTAGTTGGCTGAGTCAGGTACCATCTGAGTTTCAATTTATTTTAAAAGCTAATCGAGATATGACTAAGCATCCACGGGAACCTGAACAAGCCCCGATTACCGAAACACAACGCGATGCAGTATTTAACGACTTTCAGCAGGCGGTTCGACCAATGATTGCTAGGCAGCAGTTAAAAACCGTTTTGTTTCAATTCCCCCCATTTTTTAATGCCATTCTAGAAAATATTGAGTATTTGCGGCACGTGCGGCAATTACTACCCACACTGCCAATTGCTGTCGAATTTCGCAATCAGACCTGGTATGATCCGGCCATTTATTCGCAGGTCATCGCTTTTTTACAGGAATTAAACATGACTTTGGTTGCGGCAGACGAACCTGATCAAACCAGCACCTCGGTACCATTTGATATTCAAGTGACGAACCCCAAACTAGTCATGTTACGGTTACACGGCCAAAATACGGTTGCCTGGGCACATCCAGGTCGAAACTGGCGGACGACCAGAACCAAGTACCGTTATAATCCGTCCGAATTAAATCAGTTTAAAAACGCGATTGAACAAATTAGTAGTAAGGTTGATGAAGTCGTTGTTGTTTTTAACAATAATGCCGGTAAAGACGCGGCTGATAATGCTTTGCAATTCAAAGATTTATTGGGACTAACCTTTACGGGGTTAAATGATTTGCCGCCAGAACAGTTAGATCTATTTTAAAAATAATGATGAGCAAAAACACGTTGAGTTAGGTTCGCACGAATTGTGTTTTTTTGCTATACTGTCAGGTAATGTTTCGACAATTTTAAGTTAGAAGGGAAGGCCTCATATGGCTGATCAAAAACCAACATTTTATATTACAACACCCATTTACTATCCATCAGGAAAATTACATATTGGTAATTCATATACCACAATTGCATGTGATGCAATGGCACGCTTCAAGCGGCTGACGGGTTATGATGTATTTTACCTAACTGGAACCGATGAACACGGTTTAAAAATTGAAGAAAAAGCTGAAAAATTAAATATGCAACCAAAAGAATACGTTGACCAAATGGCTGACGGTATCAAAAAATTGTGGCAAACTTTGGACATTTCTAACAACAAGTTCATTCGTACTACGGATGATTATCACGTTAAAGCGGTCCAACAAATCTTCCAACAATTACTAGATCAAGGCGATATTTACCTTGGTGAATATGAAGGTTGGTACTCAGTTTCTGATGAAGAATACTTTACAGAAACACAACTGGCTGAAGTTTATCGTGATGACAATGGTAAAGTGATTGGTGGTAAGGCGCCTTCTGGTCACGATGTAGAACTTGTTAAAGAACAATCGTATTTCTTTAAGATGAGTAAATATGCTGACTGGTTGCTTGATTACTACAAGAATCACCCAGAATTTATTCAACCAGCGAGTCGCATGAACGAAATGATTAATAACTTTATTAAACCAGGCCTTGAAGATCTAGCGGTCACTCGAACAACCTTTAATTGGGGTGTGCCAGTGAAAAGCGATCCAAAACACGTGGTTTATGTGTGGATTGACGCATTATCCAACTATATTACAGCTTTGGGTTACGATGGCGCTGATCCAAGTAATTTTGAAAAATATTGGCCTGCTAATGTGCAAATGGTCGGAAAAGAAATTGTGCGTTTCCATACCATTTATTGGCCAATCATGTTACATGCTTTGGGTCTCCCATTGCCAAAACAAGTTTTTGGTCACGGCTGGTTATTGATGAAAGACGGTAAAATGTCGAAATCAAAAGGCAACGTTATTTATCCAGAAACACTCGTTGAGCGTTATGGACTAGATGCATTGCGGTATTATTTAGTGCGCGCAATGCCATATGGCAATGACGGTATTTTTACACCCGAAGACTTTGTTGATAAAGTTAACTTTGATTTAGCTAACGATTTAGGGAATCTCTTAAACCGAACCATTGCGATGATTAATAAGTATCAGGGCGGAAAAATCGAACTGACAACAGCAACCACCACGTTCGATGTAGATTTGAAACAAACAGCTACTGATGTGATCGCTGAATACACTGATTTAATGAATCAGATGCACTTTAGCGATGCGCTCAAGGCAATTTGGAAACTGGTTGCCCGTGCGAACAAGTATATTGACGAAACAGAACCATGGGTTCTGGCAAAAGACGACGCGCAAAAAGAAGCCTTAGCTGATGTCATGTTGAATCTCGCTAAGAGTTTAAAGGTCATTGCAACATTACTACAGCCAGTTATGACCCGCGCACCAAAACAAATTTTTGCTCAATTAGGGTTAGGCGAAGAAGAACGTGCGATTGATAGCCTAACGTTTGATGACTTTCCTGAAAATATTCAAGTTGTTGAAAAAGGGACGCCTATTTTCCCACGTCTAGATGTGGAACAAGAAGTTAACTTTATTCAAGATAAAATGACCAAAGACGAAAAGAAAAAGGGCCGAGCAGCTATGGAAGAAGCTAAAAAGCAAGCACAAGAAGAACCAACTGATGGCAAGAAGCCAATCAGGATTGAAGTATTTGACAAGGTAGAACTTAAAGTGGCGCAAATTAAAGCAGCCGACCATGTCGAAGGTGCAGATAAACTACTCAAATTCCAATTAGATGATGGTAGTGAAACTGGTCGTCAAATTTTATCAGGAATTGCTCAGTGGTACCCAGAACCAAGTGAATTAGTTGGCAAAAAAGTATTAATTGTGGCTAATTTGAAGCCACGAAAAATGCGCGGTGAAATGAGTGAAGGCATGCTTTTATCAGCAGAACATGATGGCAAGGTGCAACTTGTAATTGTACCTGATGAACTTGTCAACGGCTCAGGTGTCGAATAGTTAGATCGGAGAAAAAAAGTGGCAATTTATACACACGAAGAACAGTTAAATATCTATGATTCACACACGCACCTAAATGATGATGCATTTTTCACGGAAGTGCCCGCGTATATGGCGCGTGCCAAACATTTTGGTGTGAATCAGATGAATATTGTCGGCTCAAACACAATTTTAAACGATCGTGCTATTCAGTTAGCACATGACTACGACAATTTGCATGCAATTGTGGGTTGGCACCCAGAAGATGCTAAAGATTACACACCAGCCATTGAAAAACAATTGATCGAGCAACTTGCTGATGATCAGGTGGTAGCCATGGGTGAAGTGGGCCTTGACTACCACTGGGATAGTTCAACGCCGGAAGATCAAAAAAAGGTTTTTGCACGCCAAGTAGCGATTGCTAAAGACCTTCATTTACCAATTTCTATTCATGATCGGGATGCTTTTGAGGATACGTATCAAATCTTAAAAGATGGCGATGTGCGTGATATTGGTGGTGTGATGCACAGTTTTAATGGCGATGTCGAATGGTTAAAGAAATTTCTTGATTTGGGGATGCATATTTCATACAGCGGTGTGGCTAGCTTTAAAAATGCTAAGGATGTTCATGAGTCTGTTAAACAAACACCAATGGATATGTTGTTAGTAGAAACTGATGCACCTTATCTGACGCCAGCGCCATACCGCGGCCAACAAAACGAGCCAGGGTTCACTAAATTTGTGGTCGACGCGGTGGCAGATTTGAAAGAAGTTAATCCGAAAGTTATTGCCGACCAAACATTTGAGAATGCAACCAAGTTATTTGGAATTCAAGATGCAAAAAATTAAAGAAATCATTGTTGTGGAAGGTAAAGATGATACCTATCGCATCAAAAAAGCAGTGGATGCAGACACATTTGAAACTAATGGGTCTGCTTTGTCATCTCAAGATATTGACTATTTGAAAAAGCTACAGAAGACGCGAGGCTTAATCGTTTTTACTGATCCAGATTTTAACGGTGAACGAATTCGTAAAATGATTCAAGCCCAGATTCCAGAAGCAAAACACGCCTTCATTAAACGTGAACAAGGTGTGCCAAAGAATGCGGGTGGTAGCTTAGGAGTTGAACATGCCAGTGTAGAAGATATTAAACAAGCACTAACGCATTTATCAACACCACGACAAGAATCAGATTCGCAAGATATTACGGTGAACATTTTACGAGCGGCGCAGCTGATCAATGGTCCCAGAGCTGCCAAACGGCGGCAACGGTTAGGTGAAATTTTAAATATTGGCTACAGTAACGGTAAACAGCTAATCAAACGACTGCAGCTGTTTCAAATCGATGAAGCCACGTTTGCAGCAGCAATCAAGCAAATTAATCAGGAGGAAAATGATGAGTAACAACCCAGAAATTGGTAGTTTAGTGCGCACCAAAGCCATTATGGAACGGTACGGACTACATGCCAAAAAAAGTTTAGGACAAAATTTTCTGACTGATTTGAATGTGCTTCAAAATATTGTCACAGCGGCTGACATTTCTGCGACTGATAATGTTATTGAAATTGGACCAGGAATTGGGTCGCTCACGCAACAGCTAGCCAAAAAGGCCAAACAGGTTGTAGCACTTGAAATTGATGATGCCTTAATTGGTGTGTTGGATGAAGTTTTGTTTGATTATGACAACGTGCGCGTCTTGAATCGTGATGTCTTGCAGACTAACTTAGAAGAATTAGTGCAAACAGAGTTTGATGATCCACAAAGCCCGATCAAAGTTGTGGCTAATTTGCCATATTACATTACGACCCCAATCTTATTGCAGTTATTACAATCAAACGTGAATTGGACTAATATCGTGGTCATGATGCAAAAAGAAGTGGCGCAACGACTTGCTGCTAAACCAGGCATTAAAGCATATGGTTCGCTATCGTTAGGCATTCAGTACAAAATGGACGTTGCGGTGGCATTTGAGGTACCAAGAACAGTCTTTGTACCGGCACCAAACGTTGACTCAACGATTGTTAAACTGACACCGCGTAAAGCACCGTTAAGTGTGCAACCTTTTGACGAGAAAGCATTGTTTCGGTTAATCAAGGGGTGCTTTAGTCATCGCCGTAAGAATTTGTGGAATAATATGCAATCTGTTTTTGGTAAAACACCTGAAATTAAAGCAGAAATTCAATCAGTCCTGACTGAAAATAACATTGATCCGCAAGATCGACCAGAAAAATTATCACTAGAACAGTTTATAATTTTGTTAAATAGCTGCCATGAACACGGCCTAATCTAAGATAAGACTTGTCTTTTGGATAACATTGTGGTAAAATTTGAAATTTTTGTGAAACAAGCGTATAATAGTTTCACAGTGAGGTGAATTAGATGCCAGTAACATTAGCTAGCATCAAGGCGAAACTTGATCAAAGAATCGGCGAGAGCCTATTAGTCATTGCGCAGGCAGGGCGCAAGAAAATCACAAAACGCCACGGCGTATTAAGTGAAACCTACCCAGCCGTCTTCGTGGTTGAGCTCAACCAAGACGAAAATTCTTTTGAACGCGTTTCGTATAGTTATACCGACGTACTCACAAAGAATATCGAAATTGATTTCGAAGACGAACAATAATAATACTAAAAAAGCTGATGACTAAAGTGCCATGAGCTTTTTTAGTATAAAGAATTGATTGCCGTTAGCGCGCTAAATTAGTATAATTACATTAATAAAATTTAAAAAAGAGGGGGATTTAATTGCAAGTTGTCAAAAAAGCACCGGCTAAAATAAACTTAGGATTAGATACCCCCAAAAGATATCCAGATGGGTCGCCTCAATGGGATATGGTGATGACATCCATTGATTTAGCTGACTACGTTAAAATTACGACGCATCAGCATACAAATGATATCAAGGTCTACACTGACAGTGGCTTTTTACCCAACGATCAGCGTAATTTGGCTTATCAAGCTGTACATATATTAAAAAATCGGTTCCATCAAACTGATGGTGTAACCGTTGAAATCAAAAAACAAATTCCGGTTGCTGCTGGCTTAGGTGGTGGCTCAGCTGACGCGGCTGCTGTTTTGCGTGCTTTAAATGAAATTTGGTCACTAGATTTATCTAATGCGGAGTTAGCTAAACTATCGTTAACCATTGATTCAGATGTTCCGTATTGCATTTATAATCAAACAGCTCGCGTGACAGGACATGGCGAGCAAATAGAAATATTACCGGACTTTTATCATTTTCCAATTGTGATTGCAAAACCAAAAATCAGTGTTTCCACACCTGTGATATTACGCCAAATTAACTACGATCAGTTGGATCATCTAGACATTGACGAACTTGTTGCGGGCATTAAAGCCCGAGACCAAGAACAAGTTTTTCAAAATATGGGTAATGTTTTGGAATCCGTGACAGGTCATGTCTATCCGGAAATCAGTCAGTTGAAGCAAAAAATGATTGAACTGGGGGCTGATGTGGCTCAGATGAGTGGCACTGGTCCAACTGTTTTTGCGATTTGTAAAAAAATGTCACGTGCTAAGCGACTACAAAACAGTTTGAAGGGTTTTTGTCACGAAGTTTATCTAGTTCGGTCACTCTAATTCTTAAATTTAGTTTGACAATCCTTTGGTAACTGATGTATTCTATGTTCAATCAAATGGAGGTAACTAAATGTTTTTAAATCACCTAACAACATTACAAAGCGTTTGTTGTTGTGGATCGCGTCTGATGCGACCCACTAATTGGTGTGCCTAAAAATAGTTACCAGCCACCATTTTAATAGTCGGGATAAGTGTTAGACGCAGATTCAATTCATTTTGAACCTGTGTCTTTTTTTATCCATTTTTACTGAAAGGAAGTTGTCCATCGTGCGAGTTAATAGTGTTTATGAGTTAATCGGCCATACGCCGTTACTGCAATTAGATATTCCCGTTCCGCATCAAAGTCAAATTTTTGCCAAACTAGAGATGTTTAATCCGGGCGGCAGTGTTAAAGATCGGTTGGGAGTTGCTTTAATTGAGGATGGGATCAATAAAGGATTGATTCATTCTGGGACCACCATTATTGAACCAACCGCTGGTAATACGGGAATTGGCGTTGCCTTAGCCACGCAAAAACATCATCTACCCGCAATTCTAGTGGTACCGGAAAAATTTAGTTTTGAAAAACAAACCCTAATGAAAGCTTTAGGTGCGCAATTGGTCAATACGCCAGCGGCAGATGGTATTTTGGGCGCTATTGATAAAGCTAAGACAATGGCAACTCAGATGGACGATGCATACGTCCCATTGCAGTTTGAAAACAAGGCCAATCCTAGTATTTATGAAACAACACTAGCGCCAGAAATTTTAGCAGATTTGGACAATCAAAAAATTGATGCTTTTGTGGCTGGGGCTGGTAGCGGCGGTACGTTTGCGGGGACAGCAAAAACATTGAAAGCTGTTTATCCAGATATTCAAACAGTGGTAGTCGAACCTGAAGGCTCCATTTTAAATGGTGGTCAGCCACATCCGCACCGAACAGAGGGCATTGGCGTCGAATTTCGGCCTCCATTTTTTGCAGATGCACCGATTTCAGACATTAAAACAATTAGCGATCAAGATGCGTTTGCAAATGTTGCATTACTGGCCCAAAAACAAGGTCTATTTGCAGGCAGTTCGAGTGGTGCTGCATTAGCTGCCGCGCTCCAAGTTGCCGAACAGTTACCTGAAAAATCGACAATTGTCACTATTTTTCCAGATTCAAGTGAACGCTATTTAAGCGAAAATATTTACGATTAAAAAAATTGGAGGAATCAAAAAATGAAATTTAATACGAAACTCATTCACGGTGGTATCAGCGAAGATCCAACAACAGGAGCCGTTTCAATTCCTATTTATCGCGCATCAACTTTTCATCAAAAAACATTGGGTGGGGATCCTGATTGGGAATACTCTCGTACAGGTAATCCAACTAGATTAGCACTGGAAAAATTAATTGCAGATTTGGAACAGGGAAGTGCAGGATTCGCATTTGCTTCAGGATCTGCTGCTATTCATACTGTCTTATCGCTATTTTCTGCCGGTGATCACATTGTCGTCGGTAATGATGTTTACGGTGGGACTTTCCGGCTCATGAATAAAGTCATGAAACGGTTTGGTTTAACATTCACAGCTGTTGACACCACGGATTTAACGGCGGTCGAAGATGCAATTTCAACTAATACGAAAGCCATCTATTTTGAAACACCGACCAATCCGTTGATGAAAATTACAGATATCAGTGCTTTGGTCAAAATTGCTAAAAATCATGACATAAAAACGATTGTCGATAATACATTTGCCACACCATATAATCAAAATCCACTGACACTCGGCGTCGATATTGTTGTCCATTCTGCAACTAAGTACTTAGGTGGCCATAGTGATTTAGTTGCTGGCTTGGCCGTGACCAACGATGACCAAATTGCTGAACAATTAGCGTTTCTTCAAAATTCAATTGGTGGTGTTTTAGCACCAGATGATAGTTGGCTTTTACAACGCGGTATTAAAACTTTAGGTGCGCGGATGCGTGTCCATGAAGAAAATGCGCAGGCCATTGTTCAGGTTTTAAAAGATGATTCACGAGTCAGCAAGATTTACTATCCTGGCGATCCAGATTTTGCCGGTTACGATATTGCCAAGCAACAAATGAAACATTTCGGTGCCATGATTTCGTTTGAATTACAACCAGGACTGAATCCTAAGACGTTTGTAGAAGGACTGCACTTGATTGATTTGGCAGAAAGTTTAGGTGGCGTTGAAAGTTTAATTGAAGTGCCAGCCGTCATGACACACGGTTCCATTCCACGCGAAATTCGTCTGCAAAATGGTATTTCAGATGAATTGATTCGTTTCTCGGTTGGCATTGAAGATGAAGCAGATTTAGTTGCTGACATTAAGCAGGGACTAGATCAACTAGGATAAGACAAAGGAGGGGCAAAAAAATGTTTGCAGCTGCTAAATACATTAAAAAAATTGATCCTGCTGCACACAGCATCTGGGAAGTTATTTTAACTTATTCCGGGTTTCATGCCCTGATGTTTCATCGATTGAGTCATCGTCTCTATTTAAAACGTCATTATTTATTGGCCAGTTTGATTGCTCATATCAGTAAACAACTCACTCATGTCGAAATTCACCCAGGCGCCGAAATTGGGCGCCATGTCTTTATCGATCATGGCACTGGAGTTGTGATTGGTGAAACTGCGATTGTTGGTGATTACGTGACGATTTTGCACGGTGCGACACTTGGTTCACGTCATATTGAGAAAGGGCGTCGTCATCCAATTATTCACGACCATGTTTTGATTGGAGCCAATGCATTATTGCTCGGCGCGATTACAATTGGTCAACATGCAAAAATTGGTGCAGGAACAGTAGTTTTAACTGATGTAGCAGCAAATAAAACCATTGTGGGTAATCCAGGACATATTGTGGCTAGTCATAAAATCGAAGTGACATTTAATCAAGAAAAAATATGAAATATTACTTAACAGAAGCCTGAGTGGGCTTCTTTTTTTTGAAAATTGTTGCAGTTCAATTTAATATTTAGTAAACTAAATAGTAATCATTACAATTTAAACGTGTGTCAGGGGATGTAAGTATTACAACTATTTTAGAAGCCAAACACTTAAACTTGGCCTATGGACAAAAAGAAGTTATTCAAGACCTCAGTTTTCAAGTTGAGCAGGGTTCTTTTTTTTGTGTTCTCGGTGAAAATGGTGTTGGTAAAACAACGCTCGTCCGCGCCATTTTAGGGCAACTAAAACCCAAGAGCGGTGAAATCATTGTCGGGTCGACTCAAACCAAAATTAAGATTGGCTATGTGCCACAATTTCGTAATTTAGATGAAGAATATCCATTATCAATCGAAGAATTTGTAGGGCTCAACGTCAAAAAAAACGGACTACCATGGTTAACCAAAGAAGAAAAAGAAAAAGTACAACGTGTGATTGAACAAACCAATCTGACACAAATTGCGAATCGCCCATTGGGACAAGCCTCTGGCGGTGAAAAACAACGAGCTTATTTAGCGCAGGCTTTATTACAGGATCCATCCTTACTAATTTTAGACGAATCGACGGCCAGTCTCGATGTCGATAAAAAATATGAACTATTGAATTTGGTTGCGCAACTAAAAGTGAGTGTTGTGTTTATTACACATGATTTGGCACTAGCGCAACAGTTTGCAGATCATTTTTTATTAATCAAACACGATGGATTTCAAACAGGGCCCATTACGCAATTAAAAGATGATATCGAGGTCGGCACAAATGTTTAGCTATGAATTTATGCAGCATGCTTTTTTGGCCTCAACGTTGATTGCGATTATTTCGGGTATTGTGGGGGTCTTTGTGATTGCACGGAGCATGTCATTTTTGACCCATACGTTATCAGAAATTGGTTTTGCGGGAGCAGCCTTTGGCGTGTTTGCTGGTTGGTCGGCCTTGAATGGCATGCTCGTGTTTACAATTGTCAGCTCCATGATAGTGGGACAAATGAGTGTTAAACCAGCTCGTCGTGAGTCGGCCATTACCGCTGTATCTGCACTTTTTATTGGCCTGGGTATTTTATTTTTGGCATTATCCAATCAAAATTCAACATCAGCCACCAGTATTTTATTTGGAAGTGTCATTGGAATAGACAGTCAAGAAGTGCTGCAAATGGCACTGTTATGCTTAATTGTGCTGATTGTCGTATTTTTCAGTTATCGTCAATTAAAGTTTGATTCTTTTGATGAGGTGGGTGCCCGGGTTAATGGGGTGAACAGCACTTTAATATCGATTATTTTTCTTGTCTTACTGGCATTGAGTGTCAGTGTGGCTGCGCAAATTGTTGGCGCCCTTTTGATTTTTATTTTGCTCACCTTACCAGCAGCGAGTGCAAAATATTTTGTGCATAGCGTCTTTCAAATGATGTTATTAGCAATTGGATTCGCATTGGTCGGAACTTGGCTCGGCTTATATCTAGGCTATGTGACGAATTGGCCGGTTAGTTTCTTTATTGCCTTTATTGAAGTGGCCATCTATTGTGGTAGCTTAATCAAAGCACGATTAACAAATAATTAAATGATCAATCACCTGAGACGAAAGTGCTCAGGTTTTTTTGTGGGAAAAACATCATTTTTTAAGCCGGTTTTAATAAATTAATTCAATTATAATGGTGTCAAACACGCAAAATCCGAACAATATGTGGTATTATTTTTAGGGATAACTTTAAATAAATAGATGAAGAGGGAAATGCAATGAAGATCAGACGTAGTGATCGCTTAGTTGATATGACGCGATTTTTACTGGAAAGGCCACGGACGTTAGTATCACTCAAGTTTTTTGCACAACGTTATGATTCCGCAAAATCATCAATCAGTGAGGATTTAGGAATCTTAAAGCGAACATTTCAAGATCGCGGTACCGGTATTTTAGAAACTTTACCTGGTGCGACAGGTGGTGCGCGTTTTATTCCGTATATTTTAAGAGAAGAAGCGCAAACCTTTATCGAAGAAACGATTAAAGAAATTAGTGATCCAACGCGACTACTTCCGGGTGGTTATGTTTATTTGTCTGATTTGTTAAGCCGACCAGATATTTTGCGTCAAGTCGGTCGCTTGATTGCAACGCAATATTTAAATCAACATATTGATGTCGTCATGACTGTGGCCACTAAAGGCATTCCAATTGCGCAAAGTGTGGCGACCTATTTAAATGTACCATTTGTGATTGTGAGAAATGATTCGCATATCACAGAAGGTTCCACGGTGAGCGTTAACTACGTTTCTGGTTCATCAAAACGAATTCAAAAGATGGAACTATCACGCCGGAGTCTAAAAAAAGATGCCAATGTGTTAGTTGTCGATGATTTTATGAAGGGTGGCGGAACACTCAATGGGATGAAGTCACTGATTGCTGAATTTGAAGCCAACCTGGTTGGCATGACTGTTTTTGCCCAAGGCGTTTTTGAAGGCCATCGTCTCATTAACGATTTCACTTCGCTCATTAGTGTGGCAACCAAGGACGAAGCAGATGCAACCATTGAGGTGCAACCCGGTAATTATTTATCAACAGTTTTTGGAACAGAAATGGAGAATCAATAATCATGAAAACAAAAAACACCATTATTTTAGCTGCCGGTAAAGGAACTAGAATGAAATCTAAACTATATAAAGTACTACATGAAGTGTGTGGTAAAGCGATGGTGGATCATGTGTTGACCCAGATCGAAAAAAATAAAATGGACAATATCGTGACAGTTGTTGGTTTTGGTGCGCAGGATGTTGAAAAAACTTTGGGTGACCGCACTAAATATGTACTTCAAAAACAACAACTTGGTACCGGTCATGCCGTCATGCAAACCGAAGATTTATTGGGCAATTTAGATGGTCAGACCCTAATCGTCAGTGGAGATACACCGTTATTTCGAGCAGAAACCTTCAAGAAATTATTTGAATATCATGAAGCTAAACATGCTGCGGCCACTGTCTTGACATCAGTTGCACCAGATCCAACCGGTTATGGTCGAATTGTTAGAAATGATATTGGCATTGTTGAAAAAATTGTAGAGCAAAAAGATGCCAGTCGTGATGAACAAGACATTCACGAAATCAATACGGGTGTGTATTGCTTCGATAACAAGCAACTATTTGATTCTTTAAAACTCTTGACCAATGACAATGCGCAGGGTGAATACTATTTGACAGATGTCATTAGTATTTTGAAAAAGCGTGGTGAAATTGTTGCGGCCTACCAAATGGCTGATTTTGATGAATCGATGGGTGTTAACGACCGGATTGCATTGGCGCGTGCTAATCAAGTGATGAGAGATCGCATCAACACTTATCACATGCAAAACGGTGTAACGTTGTTAAATCCGGCCACGACATATATTGATGCAGATGTTCAAATTGGCCCTGACACAGTTATCGAAGGCGGAGTTTCTTTAAAAGGTACCACAAAAATTGGATCAGATTGTTTAATTGGTGGTGGGTCAACAATTATTGATTCAACGCTCCATGATGAAGTAAAAGTCACCTCCTCCACAATTGAAGAATCACAAATGCATACGGGTAGTGATATTGGCCCAAATAGTCACTTACGCCCAGAATCTGAAATTGGTGAAAATGCCCATATTGGTAACTTTGTGGAAGTTAAAAAAACCACCATTGGTAAAGGGACGAAGGTTGGTCATTTAACTTATATTGGGGATGCCACGTTGGGCGATAATATCAATGTTGGTTGTGGGGTGGTCTTTGTCAATTACGACGGGACGTCAAAACATCACACTAATGTGGGTGACCATGCCTTTATTGGCAGCAATTCTAATTTAATTGCGCCACTAGAAATTGCCGCTGACTCCTTTGTTGCCGCTGGTTCAACAATTACCAACGATACAGAAAAATTTGATATGGCGATTGCGCGCAGCCGCCAAGTGAATAAACCTGGCTATGCAAAAAAATTACCTTGGTAATTTGTTAGGTAAGACGCTTGCTTTTTAAGCCTGAAATTCATATGATTGAGTTGTAAATTAACATTTTGGAGGATCTAATGGAACAACAATATTTTGACCCAAAGTTAAAGATTTTTGCGTTAAATTCAAACCGGCCATTGGCGCAAAAAATTGCCAAAACGGTGGGGGTTGAGTTAGGAAAGCTATCTGTTGATCGTTTTAGCGACGGAGAAATTCGGATTAACATTGAAGAAAGCATTCGCGGTGACAATGTTTACGTGATCCAGTCAACCTCTTCGCCAGTCAACGATAACTTAATGGAGTTATTGATTATGATTGACGCACTTAGACGAGCAAGTGCGAATACCATAAATGTTGTTATTCCTTACTACGGTTATGCAAGACAAGATCGGAAGGCACGTTCCAGAGAACCAATTACGGCCAAGCTAGTGGCTAATATGTTGGAAAGAGCAGGTGCTTCACGCATCGTTGCGCTCGATTTACATGCGGCTCAAATTCAAGGATTCTTTGATATTCCATTAGACCATTTAATGGGCGCACCATTAATAGCTGACTACTTCATTGACAATGGCATTGCAGAAAATGCGGTTGTGGTTTCTCCAGATCACGGTGGTGTGACCAGAGCAAGAGCGTTAGCTGAATTCCTGAAAGCGCCGATTGCTATTATTGATAAACGACGACCTCGTGCAAATGTTGCGGAAGTCATGAACATTATTGGAACAGTGCAGGGAAAGCGTTGCATCCTCATTGACGATATGATCGATACAGCAGGGACGATCACATTAGGCGCTAAAGCGTTGATGAAAGCAGGTGCACAAGAAGTGTATGTATCGTGTACACATCCCGTGCTCTCCTCACCTGCTATTGAACGATTAGAAGAAGCACCAATTAAACAAGTGGTGGTCACTGATTCTATTGATCTGCCAGATGAAAAACGTATCGATAAACTGGTTCAAGTATCTGTCGGACCTTTGATTGGTTCCGCTATTCGCAGAATTAATGAAAACAAGCCAGTTAGTCCACTCTTCAAAAATCGATTTGAATCTGAGGAAAAATGGAATTAAGATTTTTTAAATATTACAATAATATTACAAAAAATAACCCGATTCGGGTTATTTTTATTCTATCCGTGATACAATGAAATTCAAAAGGGAGGAACACAATATGCAAATTAAAACCATCCTTAAAAAAAGTCTATTAGGAGTTATGTCCGTTCTTTTGGCTGTCACAATGGCAGCCTGTGGTAACACAAGTAAAAGCGCTAAAAGTGATCAAACCAGTCAGGCGACCAGCAGTAAAGTCAGTCCTGCAACTAAAGCATACAAGAAAGCCAATCAGTTGATTGATCAGGGCAAGTATGACCAAGCATTGCAAAAACTCAAGGATGCGCCTCAAACCAGTAAAATCAAAGGATTATTAGCTAACTTGAAGACTTACATGCAAGCTAGTGACGATTACAAGGCACAAGACTATGATAGTGCGCAAACTGGAATTGATACCCTTAAAAGTAATGCAGATGCTTCGAGCTCAGAATTGAAGCAAAAAGTTTCTTCGCTAGCTGACAAAGTTCAAAATCGTGGTACCAAAACAACAGCCAGCACACAAGTAACTAGTAGCAGTCAAGCCTCAACACCAACGGACAAGAATACAATTGTGTCTAATTTTGCCAAATCTATTGGGTTATATGGAAAATCTGATTATGCGTTTAGTGTAACGAATCAATCCGGCAATGTTTACACGATTGAAGTTCGCCAAAATAATGCTACTAACGATGTGGCTAGTCTAATTGGCATTTATCAATACAATGCATCGACAAACGTTGCGACAAAGACAAATTAAATAGTAAAAAAGGATTTCCGTGAGGAAGTCCTTTTTTAATTATTAACGTATTGATTAATGGCAGCCGCGACGCCATCTTCACTATTTGGTAGTGTGACTTCTTGAGCAGCCTGCTTAATTTCTTTAATGGCATTGCCCATCGCAACACCTAAGCCAGCAAACTTGATCATGGTTAAATCATTGCCTTGATCGCCAAGCGCCATGACTTCGGAACGTTGAATATCTAATTTGGTACAAAGTTCCTTTAGTGCACTACCTTTGCTTGCATTTCGATTCATAAATTCAATGAAAAATGGTTCGCTTTGAACGATATAAAAACGATCATTAAATTCAACTGGAATTTCATTATCTGTCATGACGCGGTTGATAACCGCAGGATCATCAATCATCATACACTTGGAAATTGATAAACTTGAATCCATTTCGCCGACGTCACGATAACGAATTGGCATCCGCACGAGATAGGCTTCTGCAATGGAATATGGGCTAATATTTTTGTTAGCAGTGTAAATGTACTGATCTGTTTCGCAGTGGAAATGAATTCCTAATTTACGACTCAGTGCCTCAATATCAATATAATCGTCAAACGACAATGTGTGGCGTAATAAAACGTCGCCGTTGGTTGTTTGAACTAAGGAACCGTTGAAAGTGATGACATATTGATTATCTGCTAAATCAAGACCCAGTTTTTTTAAATAAGGTTTAACCCCAACTAGTGGGCGACCAGTACATAAAACAATTTTCACACCTTTTTCAGAAGCAGTATTAATGGCTTCAATAGTCGCCTGGGCCAACTGATTTTTTTCGTTTAATAAAGTGCCATCAATATCAATGGCGATGAGTTTAATAGACATTACCGTGATCCTTTCTGCGGGTTGATCAATTCATTATTTGAAATATATTGTTGAAAATCTTGGTAGATGGGGTCAAAAATTTCGATGTCTTCAGTATGAGATAACATTTCCTTTGGGAAAAAGAAACGTTGATCACCAGCAACTTTGCCTGCAATTGCGGCAACCAAATCACTGACCTGAGATAATTCAATTAATTGACCGTCCGGTTGCATAAGTTCAATTTGTGTTTTGGAATTTGAAACCTGTGGATCATAGGTATCATAGGGCAGATTATAACTGTCATTAATCGCAGTGTAATAATCACTGTTAAATCCGGCTGTTTCGATTAATTTTTTCAATTTAGGCAACAATTTTTCCGTATCTTTGGAGTACAGCACCGATTTCAGGGGTTGTCGATCTAAAAAGCGATTTGCAAGGTCTGACAAGGTTCGATCAGGGAAGTGACGCCAGTGGGCAAAATAAGTGGTTAAAACGCCATCATCTAATGCTAAGTAATCGCTTAGTTTAAAGCGATTATTGAAAAACGGCATCAGCATGTGCGGGGTAAACGTGCCATCGTCAGCACCGTTTTTGTAGAGAAAGTCCGCCCGCTGTAAGAGATGATTCAAAATGGATTCCATGGATCTTGATACTGGATGGAAGTAAACTTGCATGTACATTTGAAAGCGACTTAAAATGTAGTCTTCAACCGCGTGCATACCAGCAATTTCAAACGTAATGCCATCTTCATAAGGTCGCATAACCCGTAAGATGCGTTCCAAATCAAAATTACCGTAGTTAGTTCCTGTATAATAAGCGTCTCGGAGTAAATAATCCATGCGATCCGCATCAATTTGGCTAGAAATTAGTTGGATGACTTGTTGATTTTCATACGTGTGGTCGATTACTGAGGCAACTTGTTTCGGAAATTCAGGGGACACTCGTGCCAGAACTTTGTAAATATTTGTCTCTGGCGAGGTGATAATTTGCGTCGTAATTTGTTCATGATTAGTTTTGAAAATGTGTTCAAATGTGTGCGAATAAGGGCCATGGCCAATATCGTGTAGTAATGCGGCGCACAGTGCGACTGGCCGTTGTGAGTCATCCCACAGGCCATCATGGGCTTCCTTAGTAGGATAGTTTCGTTGAAAAAGATTGCAAATGCGTCGGGTGATTTCGTAAACACCCAGACAATGGCCAAACCGCGTATGTTCTGCACCATGAAAAATTAATGAGGCTGTTCCCAGTTGCTTAATGCGGCGGAGACGCTGAAATTCGGGGGTATTGATGAGATCTAAGATGATTTGATTATCGACATAGATGTAGTTATGAATTGGATCACGGAACACCTTTTCTTTGGTTAATTGTTCATCATTAAAACTCATTATTTTTGTCCTCCAATTTTGGACTGGCGAGTCATCATTTGTGTACGTTCTTGTGATAAATCTGATAAAAATTGCGGCTGTTGCATCAAGGTATTTAACTGTTGATCACCAATGGTGAGTTGCTGATGCTGTAAAGCCTCAATAAAGCGATTTTTTACTTCAGCAATCGATAATGGAGCCGTTAGTAGTGATTGAATGTTAATCATTGAAGCGGGGTCAACATCTGGGAAATGCCATTTATTTTCGTGATCTGCTAAACCTAATTTGTAGGCTGTTTGAACAATTTCACCACGTTGTTGTTGATCCCCGTTGATACTTAAGTAGGCCATGATAACAGTGCCATCTGGATTGCGACGTTGCGCCATTCCACCAATTTTTTGACCATTGACACTAAGATCAAACGTCCCTGGACAATAGGAATGAACGATTTCGCCAGTCTCAATGGTTAATTCAGGAAAGGCGAAACGTACTAGATCAGTCATCTTTTGGTAAGCATCATCGACACTCATAGAAGCGAGATGATCAGGAATAAATAAGGAGACGTTTAAAACACCACTATCACTAATAACGCCCAGGCCACCGGAATTACGGACAAAATAATGGTAATCATGGTCAGATAAAAATGATAATGCATTTGATAATTCAGGTAAGCGCTGATCTTTTAAGCCGAGAATCATGGTTTGATCAAGCATCCAAAAATTTAAGATCTCATAGTCAATGGTTGATTGGATTTTTAGTAAAGCATTGGTGGTCGCAAATGACATGAGGTTGTCTTTGGGTGCAAAATGTTGATCTAACACTTCAATGTGGTTACTAGGCAAAAACATATTTTTCCTTCTTTAAATGGGATTTAATGATTACTATTATACAAAAAACGCAGTATAAAGTCATATACGGAAATTAAAGCAAAAAATACCAATTAAGTCATGAAAATGGGTATACTATCAATAGCAGAATTATTTGGTGGGGAAGTGACAATGATTAAAGAACAATTGCCTGTAAAAATCCAGTTAGAAACGCAAATTGAACAAGATGGTCAAGTGGAGACCTTTAAATTTGATGAAGAGGGTGCTTTGGTTGATTTAGGCGCCAAAAAATATCTACGTTATAAAGAAACTAAAGAACAACTCAAAGTGCCAGTGACGTTTAGTATTGCAGAAACTGGTGAGGTTTTTTTAACACGGCAAGGCCAAACGCATTTACGGTTGCCCTTTGCCAAACAGCAGGTTTTACCAACCCATTATCAAACAGAGTATGGGTTAATGAAACTAGATGTGAAAACAACGTTACTTGAGACGGATATCAGTTTTGAAAACGCTGAAGGCAAAATTAATGTTGACTATGAACTTTATGCGGGTAATCAACTTCTAGGAAAGTATCAAATTCGATTGCAATTTAGCGCATAACATTGTATTATGTAGTTTAGACTTTTTGAAGGGATGTGCACCAATTTGGATTTAAAAATTTTTGACGGCCAAGACAAATCTGAGCTTTCAATGATTGAAGTGGCACACGCCATTTTAGCTCAACACGGTGATGCGATGGCTTTTGTGGATTTAGCAAATGAGGTCCAACAATATCTTGGTAAGAGCGATGAGGAAATCAGAGCACGGCTATCACAATTTTATACAGATTTGAATATTGACGGCAGTTTTATTTCCCTTGGTGACAATACATGGGGTCTTCGTGCATGGTACCCATTCGAATCAATCGATGAGGCCACGATTCGTGAAGAAGACGACGATCAACCAAAACGCAAAAAGCGTAAGAAAGTTAACGCATTCTTGGTTGATGCTGGGGATGACGATGACGTCATTGATTACGATGATGATGATCCAGAAGATGAAGATCTCACCGGTGACGAAGACGATGACGATTTTGATGATAAAAATGACGCAGATTACGACGATGACGACGACACCGAAAATGTTGACGAAGATGAAGACATTCCGGAAGATGGGATCGAAGGTCAATTGGCTGAATTAAAAGACGACGAAGACTTCGGTGATGATGACGCCGAAGACGACGATGATAACGATCTTTAATCAGCAATTAGGCACCAAGTAAATTTTAAAATTTAAGTGAGCAAAGCTGAATCAGTGATATAACTTGATTCAGTTTTTATATTGGTCATACAATTTATACGCGTTGTCCTTGACTCGACATCATGAACCTTGTATTATTCTATTTGGGCTCCCATTTATCCGTTTGGATAATGAGAAAAACGAACGAAATGCTCCCTATTCAGTTGAATAGGGAGTTCTTTTTATTTTTTTTAACAGTGGTCACCCTCAAAATTTTCCCAAAGGAGCATAAGAATGACAAAGTATATTTTTGTAACAGGCGGGGTTGTTTCGTCACTTGGTAAGGGAATTGTGGCAGCGTCACTTGGTCGACTATTAAAAAATCGGGGATTGAAGATTACTATTCAGAAATTCGATCCTTATATTAATGTCGATCCGGGGACGATGAGTCCCTACCAACATGGTGAAGTCTTTGTGACTGATGACGGCACCGAAACAGATCTTGATTTAGGGCACTACGAACGATTTATTGATATCAATTTAAATAAATACTCTAACGTAACAACCGGGAAAATTTATTCAGAAGTTTTACAAAAGGAACGGCATGGCGATTATTTGGGCGCAACTGTCCAAGTAATTCCACATATTACTAACGCAATCAAAGATAAAATTATGCGTGCCGGAACGAGTACTGATTCTGATGTTGTGATTACTGAAATTGGTGGAACTGTTGGTGATATTGAATCGTTACCATTCATGGAAGCATTACGCCAAATGAAAAGTGATGTTGGGGCGGAAAACGTCTTGTATATTCATACCACGCTCATTCCATATTTACGAGCTGCTGGCGAAATGAAAACTAAGCCAACTCAACACAGTGTGAAAGAATTACGTGGTTTAGGAATTCAACCAAACATCTTGGTGGTTCGGACTGAAGAAGCGATTACTGACGATATGCGCAAAAAGATTGCACTGTTTTGTGATGTGCAACCAGAAGCCGTGATCGAATCGCGCGATGTGGATACTTTGTATCAAATTCCTTTGAATTTACAAAAACAAAACATGGATCAAATTGTTTGTGATCATTTAGGGATTGATGCGCCAGCGGCAGATATGGCTGATTGGCAAGCAATGACTGAAAAGGTGATGCATTTACAAAATACCATCAAAATTGCGATGGTTGGGAAATATACTGATTTACAAGATGCCTATATTTCAGTTAATGAAGCACTAAAACATGCAGGATACCCTGTGAACGCCAACGTTGAAATTAAGCATTTTAATTCAGAAGATGTTAATGAACAAAACGTGGCAGAATTGTTAGGAGACTTTGCTGGGATTCTCGTGCCTGGTGGTTTTGGTACTCGTGGTATTGAAGGAAAAATTGCCGCCATTAAATACGCTCGGGAAAACGATGTGCCATATTTGGGAATTTGTTTAGGCATGCAAATGGCCTGTGTCGAATTTGCCCGTAACGTTGTCGGCTTAAAAGACGCCAATTCGACTGAAATCAATACTCACACGCCACATAACATCATTGACTTAATGCCGGATCAAGAAGATGTTGAAAATATGGGTGGCACACAACGCTTGGGCGCTTATCCTTGTAAGTTGACGCCAGGTTCCGTAGCTGCCAAGGCTTATGACAATCAGGAACAAATCAGCGAACGTCATCGTCACCGTTATGAATTTAATAATGAGTATCGGGAAGAATTTACGAAACATGGGATGGTCTTTTCTGGAACATCACCAGATAATCGGTTAGTCGAAGTTGTGGAATTACCACAAAAGAAGTTTTTCGTGGCTGCACAATACCATCCTGAATTTTTATCACGACCTAATCGTCCAGAAGGACTATTTAAAGCGTTTGTCAAAGCTGCAAGCGAAATGTAATCAACAGTATAAAAAAACTGCGAATAAATCGCAGTTTTTTTGTGCCTTTAGAGATAACTTCAAAAGTAATAATTATCAGAATTTAATAAATGAATTCGCTCAAACGGTTGTAATTTGTAGTGGCTTTCTTTATCATTACAGATGATTGTTTTTTAAACAACGGACTAGTTTTAGAGTGGAGAAATGTAACAATGAAAAAGATGATCATTCAAGGAGGAAAACGGCTATCAGGCGAAATTACGATTGGCGGAGCCAAAAATAGTACCGTCGCTTTGATACCAGCAGCCATTTTGGCAGATACCCCTGTACAGTTTGATACCGTACCAGACATTTTGGATGTTCATAATTTGATGATTATTTTAAAATCTATGAATGTCACATCACAATTTAATCATGGCAATTTAACAATTGATCCTACTCAAATTGAAGAAGCAGAATTACCAAGTAAGGCGATTAAAAGTTTAAGAGCATCGTATTATTTCATGGGTGCACTTTTGGGACGGTTCCACCGGGCCAAATTAACATTTCCTGGTGGGGATAATATCGGCCCACGTCCAATTGATCAACATATTAAGGCCTTCAAAGCATTAGGCGCCCACATCGATGATCGGAAAGGGACAGTTAACATCACCGCACCAGATGGGTTACACGGTGCACGAGTATTTTTGGATGTTGTTTCAGTTGGGGCAACCATTAATAGTATTTTGGCTGCCGTCCGTGCAGAAGGCACTACCGTGATTGAAAATGCAGCCAAAGAACCCGAAATCATTGATCTTGCTACTTTTTTGAATAATATGGGTGCAAAAATTCGTGGTGCAGGAACAGATGTCATCAGAATCGAGGGTGTAGACTCTCTCCGCTCAATGAACACGCACACAATTATTCCAGATCGGATTGAAGCTGGCACATACTTATCACTTTCTGCTGCAATGGGCGATGGTGTGATGTTACACAATATTATTCCCGAACATCTGGAGTCTTTCACCAGCAAGTTAATTGAAATGGGCATTAATTTACAGATTGATGAAGATAGTATATATGTACCAAAAAGTGACCAATTAAAAGGAATCAATATTAAAACAATGCCATTTCCGGGATTTGCAACTGATTTACAGCAACCAATTACACCACTTCTATCACGAGCCGAAGGTGTAAGTGTGATTGTGGACACCATTTATCCACAACGGATTAAACATGTTCCAGAATTACAAAGAATGGGACTGGATATTCGTGTTGAAAATGACGTGATTTTGGTTGATCATACAAGTGCGCTACATGGCGCAATTGTGGATGCTGGTGAAATTAGAGCGGGTGCATCCTTAATGATTGCTGGTTTAATTGCAGAGGGTAAAACGGTTATACGTAATGCTGATAACATCTTACGCGGTTATGACCGCATTGTTTGGAAGTTGGGCCGGTTAAATGCCGACGTCAGCATTGAAGACGATGCCGAAGTAGAAGCCTGATAAAGGTATTGCTAAAATAAATGATTCGTGTTAACCTAATATGGTTAATGATTTTAATAACTATGTCTCAGGCAATGATTCATGGCAAAGGAGCGAAATACTAATGAAACAAGGAATTCATCCAGATTACCACCAAGTTGTTTTTGAAGATTCAGCAACTGGGTTTAAGTTTATCTCTGGTTCAACCGCAACTTCTGAAGATACAGTTAAATGGGAAGACGGTAACGAATACCCATTGATCCGTGTTGAAATTACTTCAGATTCACATCCATTCTACACTGGTAAACAAAAGTTTACTCAAGCAGATGGTGCTGTCGATCGTTTCAACAAGAAGTATGGCTTGAAATAATAAATAATAAAAACAGGATTGAGCATTGGCTCAATCCTGTTTTTATTTGGCTGCTTTTTGAGTGTGTAAAACATTCATTCTAAATAACATGAAATTCAAGAAAACCAACACCGCAGTGGATAGGAAAACGGCACCATAATTGAAAAATCCAGAAACGGCTGCGCCAATCATTGGCCCTAAAACATTACCAATGGCTTGAAAGCTTTGATTCCAACTAAAGACACGCCCCGTCACCATTGTCGGGGTATTTTTTGTCAGTAATGTTTGAACTTGTGGAATCATGGTGGCATCTGAAATACCAACTAAAAAGCGTAAAATACCAAGTTCCCAAACGTTTTTAACGAAGGCCGTCGGAATAAAGAAACAAATTGCTAAAATAAAACCAATGGTTAAAATACGTTCCGTACCGACCCGATCTCCTAAATCACCAAGTCGCGGTGCTGCCAGCATGGTTGCAATTCCTGGGACGGCAGCAATGATGCCACTGACAAAAGTGACGTTACCGCTATGATGCATCAACTGACGAACATATAAAGAAATAATAGGTGTAATCGAATTATTAGAAGCTTGAATAATCAGAGTCGTGAGCAACATCCCAAAAATCATTTGTGGATTTTTTAAGGATTTCAAAACACCACTAGTAGTAAAAAGGCCCTTGTTAGCAGTTTGTGGCTGAAAATTAGTTTCTTTCACAAATAACAGACTCAGGATGAATACGATTCCTAATAAAGCACCCGTAATAAAAAAAGTAACGCGGTAACTAAAAATAGAGGCTAGCGTACCACCGAGCAATGGTCCTAACAAATTACCACCTGTAATTCCGGCCATCAGAGTTCCCAGCGCGCGGCCACTTTTTTCTTTAGGCGTTTGCGTTGCAATCAAGGCATTAGAATTACTAATGTAACCAGAAAAAATACCTTGAATAAACCTTAGGGCAATTAACTGCCAAACATTTGTTACTAGGCCCATGAGTGCCAATACAACTGCCATTCCGGCAGAAGCACGTAAAATCATGACTTTTCGACCATACTTGTCAGCTAACTTACCCCAAAAGGGTGAAACCACTGCCGTAACTAAATAGGTGACAGAAAAGACCAAGCCCGAGTAAAAATTAAGCTGTGTTTTACTAAAATGGCCGAGGGTATCCACATAAAGGGACATGAACGGCATAATTTCTGAAAAGGCCATGCCCGCCATAAAAACGGAAAACCACAGAACGATTAAGTTCTTTTCCCAGATGGCCCGAGGACGAAAAATTTTATGTTTGAGTGACTGCACTTTGAGCACGGATCCTTTCATTTTTTTGGATTTAAGGTATACTCACTTATGAATAAATTAATATTGATATGTTACCACTGTTTTCATTTGATATTAATTAAACTTGGAGGATGTTATGAAAAAAGGACGTTCAACTGTAAAAAAATGGGTTTGGCGAATCGTATTTACTCTTTTGGTCTTAGTGTCGATTGGTCTCATCTTTAATGAACAGATTAAAAATTATCTAGTCGATAGCTATGCACCTAAAGTGAGCCAAAGTACGATACAAAAAAATAAAAAAAAGGCGGGTAATTATGATTTTAGCAAGGTTAAGTCATTAGATTTTCAAACAGTAGCAAAAGCACGGATGAGTAAACAAAAGTTAAATGTTATTGGCGTTATATCAATTCCTTCTATTAAACTAAACTTGCCAATTGCCAAGGGAGTTTCAAATGTTGTGTTAGCTCTTGCAGCAGGGACGATGCGAGAAGATATGAAAATGGGTCAAGGTAATTATGCACTTGCCGGTCACCATATGGTGGATAAAAAAGTATTATTTTCACCACTTTATGAAAAAGCAAAGATTGGGCAAAAAATTTATGTATCAGATATGAAACACGTTTATCAATATAAGCTTACGCAGCGTAAATTTATCAAGGCAACAAGAGTAGACGTTGTTAAAGATACCCCAACAAAAAAAATCATTACTTTAATTACTTGTGATGCAACAGGAACAAATCGTCTGATGATCAGAGGAAAATTAGCCAAGGTGATGAGTTTTAAAGAGGCACCTAAAAAAGTGCAACATGATTTAAGTGCTAAATATAATAATTAATCTGAGAGTTGTTGTTTAAAAAATGATAACCATGATGGTAATGCTACGGACAATGAGTCATAGGTTTCTTGAAAACGATGGGTGTACCAAGGGTCAGGGATTGCCTGGCCTTTTTTGCTGGGCACTAAATCAAAAATGGCGCAAATTTTGGCATGTGCATTTTCAGGGGCCATCCGTTTTACATCAGCCATGTTCATATCATCCATTGTGATGATGTAGTCAGCGGTAGCGAAGTCATGTTGGTGAATTGGTCTTGAGATTAGCCCTGTATCAGACAAGTTGTGGGCGCGAAGTATTTCACGCGTTCCAGGATGTGCACGATGCCCTTCTTCTTCATTGCTCGTTCCAGCTGAGTCAACAGTAATTTGAGTTGATAAACCAGCATCTGCAATCATTTGACGAAACATCGCTTCAGCCATTGGTGAACGGCAAATATTTCCTAAACAAACAAATAAAATTTTCATGTGGAGATAACAACCTTTCATAAGTTAATTATTAATAAAGTAAATAAGGAGTCCTTTTCAATTGTAGGACAATGCGATACCATAATATTAACTATAACAGAAATGAGGAACTGAAATGATTACAATCATTATTGTTGTCTTGATTATCGTTTTATTAATTGCAGTCTACGCCGGGATTTATAACGGCTTGATCCGGGCACGAACTCACACACAAGAATCTTGGAGCCAAATTGATGTTCAATTGAAGCGGCGAAATGATTTAATCCCTAATCTGGTTGAAACAGTAAAGGGTTATGGTAAGTACGAATCATCAACACTGGAAAAAGTGGTTGAATTGCGGAATCAATTGACGCAAGTGCCCGCTGATGACCATGAACAAACGATGAAGGTTTCAAATCAAATTTCTGACTCATTAAAAACGATTTTTGCCCTATCAGAAAATTACCCTGATTTGAAAGCTAGTCAAGAATATACAAAATTGATGGAAGAATTGACGAATACAGAAAATAAGATTGCCTATTCACGTCAATTATTTAACTCAACAGCTGCTAACTTGAATATGAAAATTCAATCATTTCCAACTAACATTGTAGCTGGTATTCACCATTTTACACAGGTCAATTATTTACAGGTACCAGAAGAAGAAAAGGCAACACCAAAGGTTTCATTCGATAATTAATTTTAGATTTGAGGAACATGTTCATGCTATATCAGCAAATTGCACAAAATAAACGAAGAACAATTTATGTGATGGTCGGTTTCATTTTGCTGGTCGTTTTAATTGGCGCGGCAATTGGCTATGTCTTTTTTAATAGTATGGCTGCTGGAGTTATTATGGCGGCAATCATCGGTGGCATTTATATGACGATGATGATTTCACAGTCCACAAGTGTTGTGATGAGTATGAATCATGCCAGAGAAATTACAGATGCTAACCAGGCACCGGAACTCTTTCACGTGGTTGAAGATATGGCACTAGCTGCCAATGTCCCAATGCCCAAAGTTTACATTATTGATGATCCAAGTCCAAACGCTTTTGCGACGGGGAATGATCCTAAACATGCTGCAGTAGCGGCGACTACAGGAATTTTATCGCAATTAAATCGTGAGGAGCTGGAAGGCGTGATGGGCCACGAAATGTCGCATGTGCGTAATTATGATATTCGCCTGCAAACCATTGCCCTAGCACTTTCGGCTGTGATCGCTATGTTAGTCAATATTGGAATGCACTCCTTTTGGTGGGGTGGCGGTCGTGGCCGTGATCGTGATAACCAAGGTGGTGGCTATCTGCAAATTATTATGATGGTTTTGTCGTTGTTGATTGTCATTTTGGGACCATTAGCCGCGTCAATCGCCCAAATGGCCCTATCTAGAAATCGTGAGTATTTAGCGGATGCTAGTAGCGTCGAGCTCACTCGTGATCCGCAAGGTTTGATTTCAGCGCTAGAAAAAATTTCCAATGCGCAACCAATGAAACGGCCTGATGCAAGTAGTGCTGCACTTTATATTTCAGACCCATTAAAAAAGAAAAAATCATTCGCTCATTTATTCGATACGCATCCACCGATGGATGAACGCATCAAACGACTACAAGCAATGTAAGAAGAAATTCGTTAACTAACGGATTTCTTTTTTTTAATAACAAGATAAACATGCTATAATGTCTTAGTTAGTCCGACTTGGACAGTGAACGAAGGAGTAAATTAGTATATGAAAATGAAATTAGCAGAAATTGCTAAAGCGGTAAATGTTGAAAATGATATTAGCGCATTTGCTGATGTGGAAGTGACCAGTGTTGCATTTGATAGTCGTCAAGTTGAACCGGGCGCTTTATTTGTCCCACTAGTTGGTCAACAAGATGGCCATCGATTTGTGGATAGTGCCTTTCAAAATGGTGCCACGGCTAGCTTTTGGAGTAAAGACCATCCTTTAGATACAAATAACCAATCGGTGTTAGTTGTTGATGATCCGCTAACAGCTCTTCAAGAATTGGGAAAATATTACCTCAGTAAAATTAATCCGTTAGTGATTGCAGTTACAGGTAGTAACGGTAAAACTACAACGAAAGACATGATTGCTTCAATTTTAGCTACACAAATGAACGTGACAAAAACCTATGAGAATTTTAACAATCAGATTGGGGTACCAGTTACACTATTGAACATGGATGCCAATACAGAGGCAGTCGTAGTTGAAATGGGTATGGATCATTTTGGTGAGCTCGATTTTCTCAGTAAAATGGTGCAACCCAATGTTGCAGTAATCACGATGATTGGTGAGGCCCATATTGAGTTCTTCGGATCGCGCGATAAAATTGCCGATGCGAAGATGGAAATTACGCACGGGCTACAAGAAGATGGGACCTTTATTTTTGATGGGGATGAACCATTACTTCAAGAACGCGCACAGACAATTACTCAAGATAAATTAAGTTTTGGAAGACAGTTGGAAAATGACTTATACGCAACCAGTGTTCAATTAAACGATCATAGTATTACATTTAGTGTGAATGAATGGCCGGATCGTGAATTCACATTACCAATGATTGGTGAATATAATGTCAACAATGCTTTAGCAGCGCTTAGCGCAGGCAAACTTCTCCATATTTCCGCGGACAATATGCAATCGGCCCTAAAAAATGTGGAATTAACTGAAAATCGTGCTCAATGGGTAAGTGGTGCTAACGGTGGTAAAATTTTAAGTGACGTTTATAATTCAAACCCTACCGCAGCAAAACAAGTATTGCATGCATTTGCAGCTACAACCACAACAGGCAAACGAATCGCAGTACTGGGAGATATGCTGGAACTAGGACAACAAGCAGATGAGATGCATGCGTCACTGGCTAGTGAGTTGAATCCAAAAAAAATACAGAGTGTGTATTTAATTGGTTCTCATATGTTGGCTTTAAAAAAAGTTTTAGAAAAGTCTTACGCAGATGCGGCTATTCATTACTATAGCGTTGAAGAAAAAGGCCAGTTAATCATGGATTTAAAAGAAGAAGTAACGAAAGATGATATTGTCATGATTAAGGCAAGTCATGGCTTACATTTAGAAGATGTTTTAACTGGTTTACAAACCAATTAAAATTTCTTTTTTCTTGTGTTGTCTTCAAACAAAGGATATACTAGCAAGGTTGTAGATTTTATTTTTCACGAAATTAACCGGTATGGACAACGGATTTTGTCTTGATTAATTTTTCGCAATTACAGGAGGAAATATATTTGAAGTTTAGCGAATTAGGCCTCTCAGAAGACCTATTAAAAGCAATTAAGCGCAGTGGTTATGAAGAAGCCACACCCATTCAAGAACAAACGATTCCAATGGTTCTTGATGGCCAAGATGTGATTGGTCAAGCTCAAACAGGGACAGGAAAAACCGCTGCCTTTGGGTTACCAATTATTGAACACGTGGATACCAATAATCCCGCGATTCAAGCGCTGATCATTTCACCAACCCGAGAATTAGCAATTCAAACTCAAGAAGAATTGTATCGGTTGGGAAAAGATAAGAAAATTAAAGTACAAGTTGTGTATGGTGGTGCTGATATTCGCCGTCAAATTAACAACTTGAAAAATCATCCACAAATTTTAGTCGGGACACCTGGTCGATTACTCGATCATATTAATCGGCGAACCGTTAAATTAGAAGAAACACAAACGTTAGTGTTAGATGAAGCTGACGAAATGTTGAACATGGGCTTTTTAGAAGATATTGAATCAATTATTAAAAAGACACCATCAAGTCGGCAAACATTACTATTTTCAGCCACAATGCCACCTGAAATCAAACGAATTGGAATCCAATTTATGACGGATCCTAAACAAGTTAAGATTAAGGCCAAGGAATTAACGACTGAATTGATTGATCAGTATTATGTTCGGGCTCGTGAATTCGAAAAATTTGATATTATGACGCGTTTAATTGATGTGCAAGATCCAGATCTAACTATCGTATTTGGTCGCACAAAACGTCGTGTTGATGAATTATCAAAAGGTCTCATCGCTCGTGGCTATAACGCTGCGGGAATTCATGGTGATCTAACACAACAACGTCGTAGTCAAATCATGCGTCGTTTTAAAGCTGGAAAGCTAGACATTTTGGTGGCAACAGACGTGGCTGCCCGTGGTTTGGATATTTCGGGTGTTACGCATGTTTATAACTATGATATTCCACAGGATCCAGACAGTTATGTTCACCGAATTGGGAGAACTGGTCGTGCCGGACACCACGGTGTTTCATTGACCTTTGTCACACCAAATGAGATGGATTATCTTCGTGAAATTGAAAAACTAACGAAGGTTAGAATGTTACCATTGAAGCCACCAACGCAAGAAGAAGCCTTTAAAGGGCAAATTGCGGCGGCTTTAGGTGATATTGAAGGCTTAGTCCAAAAAACAGATACTGATAAATACGCTGCAGAAGCCGAAGAATTACTCAATCGCTTTGAAGCAATTGATTTAGTAGCAGCATTATTGAATGATGTGACTAAAGATGATGCTAGTTCTGTTCCTGTTAAGATTACACCAGAACGCCCATTACCTCATCGCAAACAACATTCAAACGGTGGCGGACATTATTCAAGACACCGTAGTGGCGGTTCAGGTCATGGCCGTGGCAATGGTGGCGGTTACCGCGGTAACTCTAATCACCGTCGTAGTAGTCGGCGAAATGATAACCATGGTAGCAGTCATTCGACGCGACATGGCTACAATATTCATAAAAAACAAAGTTAAGGTTTGATAACCTGACTATCCGATAGATCCGTGTGTTTAACAAAGCGCATGGATTTTTCATTACATAAAAACATTGGCGTTTTCTTGTCACTAATAGTGTGTTTTGCTATAATTTAGGGCATTCGAAACGTTAAAATAATTGTCAAAGGACTTAATAAAATGATCGCAGGAATTGGAATTGATTTAACTGAAATGAAACGAGTGGAAGAGTTAGTGGCTAACCATCTTCAGTTTCCTGCGCGCATTTTAACTGAGGTCGAATTGTCACAGTATCAAGCCTTAACAGGCCGGCGTCAACTTGAATATTTAGCTGGACGCTATGCGACCAAAGAGGCATTTAGTAAGGCACTTGGGACGGGAATTGGCAGCCAATTTTCATTTCAAGATCTAGCGGTTCTTGATGATGAAAATGGCAAACCCGTTGCGCAAACAGCGGTTTTTGATGGTAATATTCATCTGTCGATTACGCATACTAATGAGTATGCTTTAGCACAAGTTACCTTGGAAAGGGAGTCATTGTAGAAAAATGGTCATCGGAAAGAATCGAGCAACTAAGTTAGTCGTGGATTTATCAGCAATTAAGCATAATATTGCTGAAGAAAGAAAACTCTTGGACGACCAAACACAAATCTTTGCGGTTGTAAAAGCTAATGCCTATGGACATGGGCTTTTGCGTGTTGCGCAAACAGTTATTGAAGCAGGAGTGACGGGATTATGTGTGGCCATTTTGGACGAAGCTCTTTATTTACGTCAATCTGGAATAACGGTTCCTATTTTAGTGCTGGGGATTACGGAACCAGAAAAAGCGGTTTTGGCCAGTCAGAATGATATCTCACTAACGGTAGGCAGCGTGTCATGGATGATGGCGTATCAATCCGTTATACAAGCACAAAGTAGTTTACCACCACTGAAAGTGCATCTGGCGCTTGACACAGGAATGGGACGGATTGGGTTTACAGAGGTCGCTGAATTTCAACAAGCTCTGACAATGATTAAACAACCTGAATTCATTTTTGAGGGTCTTTTTACCCATTTTGCTACTGCGGATGAAAAAGACAGGCATCATTTTGATGTACAGGTAAATCGCTGGCAGAACTTTATGCAGGTTGTTGAGACAAGGCCCAAGTATGTGCATGTTGCTAATTCGGCTACTAGCTTATGGCATCTTAAAGCAGATGGAAATATGATTCGTTTTGGAGCAGCAATGTATGGTATGAATCCATCAGGAAGTAGTTTGCCATCTCCATATGAACTCCAGCAAGCTGCTAGCTTAGAAACTAAACTAAGTTTTGTTAAGCAAATTCACACTGGGGATAAAGTGAGCTATGGGGCAACCTATACTGCAAAGCAGGATGAATGGGTGGGCTCACTAGCGTTAGGATATGCCGATGGCTACCCGCGACGAATGCAAGGATTCTATGTCCTGGTGGATGGTCAAAAATGTGAAATCATTGGCCGCGTCTGCATGGATCAGTTGATGATCCGGTTGCCAAAAAAATATCCAATTGGAACAAAGGTGACTGTCATGGGAAAAAATGGTCAGCAACAAATTACAAGTACAGATATTGCTGAATATGCAGGTACAATTAATTATGAAATTATGACGCAGATGGCTGAACGGGTTGACCGTCAGTATCTTTAATTACTAGATTAGTGTTGCTAAGACAGTTACTAAAACGTGTTATTGTGGTATAATCAACGAAATTAATTTTGTTTCACAGCAAAACAAAGGCAATTAGCTTGATGAGTTGGGAGGTGTTGTGATGGCAAAAGTTGAAATTTTACGGGGCGATGTCTTCTATGCCGATCTGTCGCCAGTCATTGGGTCAGAACAAGGTGGCATGCGACCAGTTCTCATTATTCAAAATGATATTGGAAATCATTATAGTCCGACTGTGATTGTAGCTGCCATCACAGCCCGGATGCAAAAGCCAAAAATGCCGACACATGTGCTGATTGACTCAGAGCATGCTGGTATTGAACGTGATTCTGTGATTTTATTGGAACAAATTAGAACGATTGATAAGCAACGATTAAGAGATCGCGTCACCCATCTTGAAGATAGCATTATGAAGCGTGTTGATCATTCCCTTCAAGTCAGTATCGGCTTACTTAGTCAAAAATCTGAAAATTCACCGCAAAAAGCGGCGAGTAGTACATACCGTTAAAAAGGAAAACAAGTAAAAAGAGTTGTGACTGATTAAAGTCGCAACTCTTTTTATAATGTTGAATGTAAATCTTCTATCTCAGGAACATCAAAGCCTTTACGTTTCAGGGATTTCACTATTTTTTTAAGTTTAGCTTCATCAACATTGGCAGGTAAAGTGAACAAAATACGGCGCATCACATTTGGTTCTTGCAGATCTAATGAAATACAATTTGCAATCGGGCTAAATTTTGTGATGGCTTTAGCCATGGTTACTAATGATCCGCGTTCATCGGGTGTGGTGACAGTTAACACATAACTACCAGCGTGAACATTCCAGCCTTCAGCCAGCATGTTCAATAATTTAGTATGGGTTAAAATACCATAAAATTTGCTTTGTTCGTCTAAGACTGCAATATAGGGAAGGTCTCGAATTGAGAAAAAGACATTGAAAAAAGCGGCATTGACTGAAATAAACTTGGTGGAATTTTTTAAAAGGGTGGTCACTGGTAGTTGCATATCACCGCCACGAGACTTATGGCGATAAATATGCATTTTATAAATATTACCGCGAAAAATTTGACTACTCTGGTCCAGAACAGGGACACAGCGAAAGTCGGATTCTTCTAGTATATTTAGAGCTTGTTCAAGAGTGACATCTTCGTGGAGTGTCGTTAATTGGTCTTTTGTTTTGACCAACGATTTAATTAACATGCAAAAAACCTCGAAATCTTGTTATTAATTTAGTCTACCCATTATCATAGCATACTATCCGTCTTTTTATTAGAAAAAGATGAGAAAAAATCATGAGAAAAAAGCGGAATTTTTTCAGAAAAAAAGCCACAACCAAGCGGTTGTAGCTTTTAAAAATAACTTTACAATTAAAATTATTTGTTAAGGTTAGCCATACCATCTGCAGTAATTTGACGCAATGTAGCAGCTGATTTAGCCATTAAATCTTTTTCACGGTCATCAAGTGGTACTTCAATAACACGATCGAGACCTGAAGCATTGATAACAGCTGGTGTACCAATGAAAATGTCATTTAAACCATATTCGCCTTCAAGTGAAGCACCAACAGGCAATACAGCATTTTCATCACGTAAGATTGCTTTAGTAATACGCATCAATGATGTAGCAACACCATAGAAAGTAGCGCCCTTACGATTGATGATTTCATAAGCTTTATTTCTAGTTTCGTCTTCAATCTTCAATAGATCATCGAATGAAACGCCTGCTTGTTTAGCCAATTCAATGATTGATTTTCCACCAGCATTAGCTGCAGAGTATGCAGCAAATGCTGAATCACCATGTTCACCCATGATATAGGCGTTAACATCACGAGGATCTAAATCAAGCTTCTTAGCCAAAGCAACACGAAGGCGTGATGAATCTAAGGAAGTACCTGAACCGATAACTCTGTTCTTTGGAAATCCTGATAATTTCCAAGTAGCATAAGTTAAGATGTCAACTGGATTAGCAGCGACAAGGAAGATACCATTGAAACCAGAATCAACAACTGGTTGAACAATACTTGATAGAATTTTCAAGTTTTTGTCAACTAAATCAAGACGTGTTTCACCAGGCTTTTGTGGGGCACCAGCAGTAATGACAACTAGGTCAGCATCGCCGCAATCTGAATATTCACCTGAGTAGATTTTCTTTGGGGCAGTAAATACGGTTGCGTCTTCGAGATCAAGCGCATCTCCAACTGTCCGTTCTTTAATCACGTCCACGATGACAAATTCTTCTGCTAAACCTTGTTGTGCCATTGCAAATGCGTAACTAGAACCAACGGCTCCGTCACCGACAAGCACGACTTTTTGATGTTTGTTGTTAGTCACTATAATTCATCCTTTCAAATAACAAATTTCGAACGATACCATTATATCATGAACCACTATAAATTAAGTGAAATATTCAAAAAAATCTGCAAACATAGGGACTATACCATTCACATGGTGTTAAACTAATATATTTCGTTTTCAGACAATCTAGTTTATAATGGTCACCGAATATATGCTGGACGGTTATGTATCCCGTTCGGCTTTTTGGTCGTTTAAAAAATGGCATGAAAGTTAAAAAAATTAGGAGAAAAAAGTAATGAAATTAATTGCAGGTTTGGGTAACATTGGACCACAGTATGACAAAACGAGACATAATACAGGTTTTATGGTAGTTGATGCACTGGCAGATAAGCATAGCTTAACTTTTAAAAGAACCAAGTTTGAGGGCATGGTGGCTGATGGTATGATTAATGGAGAAAAAACTTTAATTGTTAAACCATCCACCTATATGAATGATTCAGGGCGTTGCGTGCAACCATTGATGGATTATTACGACATCGAGCCCACCGATTTGACAGTGGTTCATGATGATATGGATCTACCAATTGGCGCAATTCGGTTGAAGACCCATGGTTCAGCTGGTGGTCATAATGGTATTAAAAGTATTATTAATGCATTAGGAAATCAATATTTTAATCGCGTTAAGGTTGGTATTGATCACCCAGATCGCAGTAAAGTGATTGACTACGTGCTTGGTAAATTTACTACTGCACAGCAAAAACAATTTGCGAATGGTGAAATTGCCGCCGTTAGTGCATTAGAAGATTGGTTAGCAGGGGAAACATTTGATCAATTAATGAATAAGTACAATTAAAAGGGGTAAACCAGTGGAATTAGAAGATTTAATTCGCAATATTCCGGAATATTCACAAATTAAACAAGCGCTGCTGCCCGGCAAACGGCAGTTAATTACGACAATTGTCGGCTCAGCAAGAACCTTACTATTAAGCAGTTTGGCAGAAGAACTAGACGGACCACAGATTGTGATTACGGATAGTTTATTTCACATGCAACAATTAGCTGGTGATTTACTGAATCGACTGCCCGAAGATCAAGTGTATGAGTTCCCTGCAGAAGAACTAGTGGCCGCTGAAGTAGCGACTAGTTCTCCAGATTTTCGGCTGCAACGGGTGGAGGCATTAAATGCACTGCAACAACAGCAAAATTGTATCGTGATTACGTCTGCTTCCGGTCTTAAAAAATTATTACCACAACCAGAAACGTTTGCTCAAGCAGCTTTTAGTATTAATTTAGATAGTGAAATTGATCCACAGCAGATCAGATTGCGTTTAAATGCAATGGGATATGCTTACGAAAAGATGGTAGTTCGACCAGGTGATTTTGCCATTCGCGGGTCAATTATTGACATTTATCCACTCAATATGGATGATCCGGTCAGAATTGATTTATTTGATACTGAAGTGGATTCATTGCGAACATTTGAAGTTAGTTCACAAAAGAGTATTGAAAATATTGAACAGGTCACGGTATTGCCGGCCACTGATTTCATTGCTGATGTGAGTGATTTTGAAGCTATTAGTCAGCAAATGAGTCAACAATTGACTAAAGCCTTAAAAAAGATTGATGACGAAAAAAATCAAGCGAAGCTGCAAAGTACGATTTCACCATTAATCAAACAATTAGACAACCATCATTTAGCTCCAGAAATGATGGAATTTGCTAATCTTGTGTATTCAAAACCGGCATCGTTAATTGACTATTTGCCAGACAATGGCGTGTTATATGTTGACGATTATCAACGGTTATTGGAAACACAAAAACAATTAGATGAAGACGAAGCCCACTGGTTAACCGACCAAGTGGAGACCTATCAGTTATTTTCAACTGCAACCTTAGGGCACGATTTGGAAGCACTCATCAAGGGTGATCATCACGCCCAGGCTTTTTTTGCGATGTTCCAAAAGGGAATGGGACAACTGCGTTTTTCACAGTTAACCGAAATCCCGATGCGCGAAATGCAACAATTTTTCGGTCAAATGCCACTGATGAAAACCGAAATGCAACGGTTTAAAAAACAACAGCAAACGGTTGTGTTAATGATTGCCGATCCCAAACGAGTGGATAAAATTGAAAACACATTGCTCGACTTTGATATTGATGTGACGATTGTCAAAGAAACAGAAATTCAACCAAACATTACCCAAATTATCAATGCCGGGTTACAAAATGGATTTGAATTACCGAGTGCTAATTTGGTTGTGATTACAGAAGCAGAAATGTTCAAACGGGTCACAAAGCGTAAGGTCCGTCATCAAACACTAGCCAATGCCGAACGAATTAAGAGCTACACTGATCTAAAGCCAGGTGATTACGTTGTGCACGTTAACCATGGGATCGGACAATTTAAAGGAATTCAAACCATGGAAGTGGATGGTGTCCATCAAGACTACATGGTGATTGATTATCAAAAAAATGCCCAAATCTTTGTGCCGGTATCACAACTTAACTTAGTGCAAAAATATGTTTCATCTGAATCTAAAACACCACATATTAATAAATTAGGTGGTAATGAATGGGCTAAAACTAAACGACGCGTTGCCGAAAAAATTGAAGACATCGCCGACGAGTTGGTTGATTTATATGCGCAACGAGCAGCTCAGACAGGCTATGCGTTTCCTAAAGATGATGACTATCAATTAGAATTTGAAAATGATTTTCCATATACGGAAACGCCCGATCAACTGCGCAGTAGTGAAGAAATTAAACATGATATGGAAAAAAGCAAACCAATGGATCGGCTATTAGTCGGGGATGTGGGATATGGTAAAACCGAGGTGGCGCTCCGTGCTGCATTTAAAGCAGTTGAAGCAGGAAAACAAGTGGCATTTTTAGTGCCAACCACGATTTTGGCTCAACAACATTTTGATACAATGTCTGCGCGCTTTGAAGGATATCCCGTCACCATTGGCTTAATGTCACGTTTTAAAACAGCTAAACAGGTTCGTGAAACAGAACGCGAATTGGAAAATGGTCAGTGTGATATCGTGGTCGGGACACATAAAATTTTGTCTAAAAACATTAAATTTCATGATTTGGGTCTGTTGATTATTGACGAAGAACAACGGTTTGGCGTTAAACACAAGGAAAGATTGAAGCAATTAAAATCAAATGTAGATGTTTTAACATTGACAGCAACCCCAATTCCGCGAACGCTCCACATGTCAATGCTAGGCGTGCGTGATTTGTCAGTCATTGAAACGCCGCCAGCAGGACGATTTCCAATTCAGACATATGTCATGGAACAAAATGCTGGGGCCTTGCGCGATGGCGTGATGCGCGAAATGCAACGCGGTGGTCAAGTGTATTACTTGCATAATCGCGTCGCCGATATTGAAAAAACGGTGAGCCAAATTTCAGCCCTCATCCCAGAAGCGCGCGTGGGTTATATTCATGGTCAAATGTCAGAAGCTCAACTAGAGGGTATTTTATATGACTTTATTCGTGGCGAATACGATGTGTTGGTCACAACATCAATCATTGAAACTGGGGTTGATATCTCTAACGTGAATACCCTATTTGTGGAAGATGCTGATCGAATGGGATTAGCACAACTTTACCAGATTCGTGGACGCATTGGCCGGAGTAACCGTGTCGCATATGCCTACTTTATGTATCAAGCGAATAAAGTGTTGACCGAAGTTAGTGAAAAACGATTAGCTGCGATTCGTGACTTTACCGAACTAGGATCCGGTTTTAAAATTGCGATGCGTGATTTATCAATTCGCGGTGCGGGTAATTTATTAGGAAAACAACAGCACGGTTTTATTGATTCTGTCGGATACGATCTGTATTCACAAATGTTAGCTGACGCGGTGAAGAAAAAGCGCGGCGAACATGTGGTTAACAAGTCGGATACCGAAATTGAAATTGGTGTGGAAGCATACTTACCAAGTGACTACATTGAAGATCAACGTCAAAAAATTGAAATGTATAAAGAAATTCGGCGCATTGATAATGCTGACGAACTCATGCAAATTCAAGGTGACCTGATTGATCGATATGGAGAATATCCACAACAAGTCGCTAATTTACTCGAGATCGGGAAACTAAAATTCTATGCTGACTTAGCATTATTGACGCGCATTCGTCGTCAAAAAGACAATATTTTTGTGACGATGTCAGCACAAGGCAGTGAGCAGATTAATTCCCGTGAAGTATTAAAGAATCTGTCGTTGACTAAATTTAGAGCGGCAGTTAATCAAGAAGAAGACCATTTAGTGGTCAAATTAGTGATTCAACCAAAAATGACGCAACAAGATTGGTTAGATCAATTAATTACCTTTGTGGCGGCTTTAGCCGACCAACTGCAAGCAGGAGAAACTAATGAAAAAGACACCACGACTGCATAAAATTTTAAATGGCGCCCTTATTTTGTCATTAGCTTCATTGATCGCCAAACTATTAAGTGCGGTTTACCGCATTCCCTTACAAAATTTGGTGGGCAACACGGGTTTTTATGTGTATCAGCAAGTGTACCCGCTATATGGCATTGGCGTTAGTCTGGCACTCAGTGGCTTGCCAGTTTATATTTCCAAAGTGATTGCTCAATCACGGCCAGAAAATCAAATGGCACTAGCTAAACAGTTGTTCAAATGTTTAGCGGTAATTGGAATTATTTTAATGATTGGCTGTTGGCTCTTTGCACCACAATTGGCGCTAGCAATGGGCGATGAAAACTTAAAGCTCCCCATTCGAGCAGTGGCACTGATGTTTGTCTGGTTGCCATTTTTAGCTGTCGGACGTGGATTAGAACAGGGCCGTTATCAAATGGCGCCCACGGCCATTTCTCAACTGGTTGAACAAGTATTTCGCGTCTCAATTGTGATTGCCGTGGCTGTTTTATTTGTGCCCATGAAGTGGTCTATTTACCAAATGGGTTTTTATGCCATGTTAAGTGCGTTTGTGGCCCAAGCTGCGGCTAGTATTAGCCTAAGAAAAGCTTGGTTACCAATTTTAAGAACGCATACCCGCTCAGACATTAAGTGGACGACTGTCTTACAAAAATTACTGACGCAAGGGATGATTGTCTGTTTATTTGCGGCGATGATGGTGTTACTACAACTGGTGGATTCGTTTACAGTTTATCGTGGCTTGTTGAACCAAGGCCTATCTGATGAAGTTGCTAGACAACTTAAGGGAATTTATGACCGTAATCAACCGCTCTTACAACTGGGACTAGTCATTGCAACATCGTTTAGTGCGGCCATTTTACCGGCACTTAGTCAGACTTTTGTCAGAGGTCAGATGCTTCAATTTAAGCGCATCTTGCAAGCTTTAGTTCATGTATCGGTGACCATTGCGAGTTTGGCAACTTGCGGTTTAATTGTTTTAATGCCGCAAATTAATCAACTATTATTTGTCGACCGCAGTCAAGTATTAACATTACAGGTGAGCGTTATTAGCATTTTGTTAGCGTCGATGGTCAATGTGTACAGTGCGGTATTGCAAAGTATCAATTACTTTAATCTCACCGTCTATGCTTTAGTTGCAGGGATCATTGCCAAAGTAGGCTTGAATTATATTTTAGTGACAAAGTTAGGCATTATTGGTGCGAGCACGACGACGGTCATCAGCCTCATGGTGATGTTGATTATTGTGCTTGGTGCAATCCTAAAGCAACAGTTGCCAACAGGGTTAAAAGTTGGATTTATTAGTAAACTGATTGCTGTCAATGTTGTCATGATGATAGTGGCAGCAGTTGTTAAATATTTCCTAGAACAACTATTGGGAGTATCACGGCCGGCAATGCTTGGCGTGGTGTTTGGTACCATTTTGGTTGCCATTGTGGTAGTGGGTTTGACAGCTTGGCAATTACATTTATTTACAATTGCAGAATTAGTGACCATTCCGGGTGGTAAACACGTGTTAAAATTAATTAAACGAGTGGAAAATAGGAGAACATCATGAGACTAGATAAATTTTTAAAAGTATCACGCATTATTAAACGACGCTCCGTAGCTAAGGAAATTTCAGATCAAGGTCGGATTATGGTCAATGACCGAGTTGCCAAATCATCCAGCAACGTTAGCGTTGGTGATCAATTGATCATTAAATTTGGTAATAAGACAGAAACCATTGAAATTTTGAACATTTTTGAAACAACTAAAAAAGATGAAGCACAACAAATGTACCGGATTGTCGACGAGCAGTACGAACAAGATTTTCGCCACAAATAAAATTAGTTATAAACAGGGTAAAGTTCCGATAAGAACGCAAATTGTTATAGACAAATAATCGGGTGATTGCTATAATCGAACTATTATGAAAGGTTAAGGGGAGTAATCACTATTATGCAAAATCGTGGCAAGGTTTCACAACTGCATACAACATATTCGCAACAAGTGTTTGAAGAAGAGCAATCTAAAGATGCGCTTCGCAAGCAATTGATGACGATTCGCAAAAAAAGATTCTATGGCATTATTAGTGTCTTTTTGGTCTTTGTGCTGTTCTTTGGTATTCAAATTATCCAGAGTAAGGCCAGTTTGCATCATGTGAATACTCAGATTACCCAGAGCCAAACGAAGTTAAAAAATACGAAGAAACAAAATACAAAATTAGCCGGGCAAGTGAAACTGTTAAATGACGATGATTATTTACAAAAAGTCATTCGCCAAAAGTATTACTATGCTAAAGATGGCGAAACAGTTTACAATTTGCCAACTAGTGAAAAAACAATGAATACCGCTAATCAAAAGTAAAAAATTAACACAAATTAAAACAACCGGTTACTCGCAGTTTTGCGGTAGCGGTTGTTTTTAGTTATGTGCTATACTCAACTTACAATATTCAAGGAGGAACTTCTTTTTCATGTCAATCGAAGTAGGTTCAATTGTTTCGGGTAAGGTTTCGGGGATTACAAATTTTGGTGCGTTCGTTGATTTAGACGACCACAAGACTGGGTTAGTTCATATCAGTCAAGTATCAAATAGTTTTGTCAAAGATATTCATGATGTGTTATCCGTTGGTGATGAGGTTAAAGTTAAAGTAGTCTCAATTGGCGACGACGGTAAGATTGCTTTATCAATCAAAGCAACTGAAGAACGTCCTGCACAGCCAGAACATGCGCATGCAAGCCACCGTCCAGCAAATAACGGCCATTTCAATCATCGCGCTGATAACAATCATCGTCCTAGCCAGTCATCCTCGGCTAACCATTCAGCTCCTCAAAAAGAAAAAGATGATTTTGATTCAATGCTTTCAGGTTTCTTGAAGGAAAGTGAATCTAGATTATCTACAATTAGAAGAAACACAGAAGGAAAACGTGGCGGTCGTGGTGGTCGACGCAGTTAATTACGTTTAGGAAATTACACAATGGATGAAAAAATCAGTCAGCAATTTTATCAAAATTTAGATAAACAAGGTTTTTTCCATGCAGATCAAACCGCTATTGTGGCGGTATCCACCGGTGTTGACTCAATGACCTTATTGACGATGCTCATGAACCTGAAACGAGACAAGCCACACATGGTTGTCGCGCATATGAATCATGAGCTTCGAGAGCAAAGTGTCGCAGAAGAGCAATATTTACGTGAATTTTGTCGGCAACATGGTTTGAAGTTAGAAGTAGCGCACTGGCCGAAAAACGATCATCCACAAAAAGGAATTGAAGCTGCAGCCAGAGAACAGCGCTATACTTTTTTTGCGAAATTGATGAATGAGTATCAGGCTAAATTTTTATTAACGGCGCACCATTTAAATGATCAAATTGAAACGACGTTAATGAAATTTGTGCGTGGTGGTCAATTACATCAGTTGCTGGGGATGCAGCCTAATCGACCATTTGGTAATGGTCTTTTGATTCGCCCGCTACTTTCGTTTACGAAAGCAGAATTGACAGATTATGCCAAAGAAAAACATGTTGATTGGTTTGAAGATGTCACGAATCAGGACTTAACAATTCAAAGAAACAGGTTCAGGCACCAAATTGTGCCTGAACTTAGTGCCGAGAATGCACAATTTCTACACCATTTTGAAGACTATCAAGATCAACTAAAAACGGTGCTAGAGATCGTATCACAGACAGTGACAAAAAGTTACCACAAAGTAGTGGATCCGCCATTGCTGCTCAATGTTCCCAAATTTAATGCGGTTGCCCAAAATCAACAAAAGTTGATTTTACAGAATTGGCTATCTGATCATCATATTCAGAGATACCCGAACCGTTTGCTTGATGAAATGCAACAATTGCTTTTAAATAATGGCAAACCACAGGGTAAAGTTTTGATTGGTACCGATTATGAAATGGTAAAACGCTACCAAGTGGCAAGCGTTCAGGAAAGACAATTGTCGACAGGTGTAGCAGTGTTGTCTGATACACAGATCGCGCCAATCAATCAATGGTTAACGGTTCAAGATATGAAAATTGGTATTTTTGAACAGCCACCAGCTCAACCGGATACTGTGATGACACAGTTATGGTTACCACCTAAGGCCTTCCCATTGCAGCTTCGTTTATGGCACGCAAATGATGCTATTCGGCTGAAGGGTGATCAACATCAAAAAGTGCGCCGGATCTTAATTGATCATAAGGTACCAACTGAAGAGCGACAAACACAGCCTGTGATTGTCACCCAACAAGATCAAATTATCTGGATTGTGGGACAAAAGTTTAGTTGGTTTAAACGACCAGACGATTATCAAACAAGTTGGAAATCGGTATTATTTTGTACTCGATAATAAGGAGAAAAAAATGAACAACGATATTGAACGTGTTTTATATAGTAGAGATGATATCAGAAAAGCAGCCGTTCGCCTTGGTAAAGAGCTCACAGCTGATTACCAAGGTAAGAAACCAGTCATTATTTCTGTTTTAAAAGGCGCCATTTTATTTACGGTTGATGTCATTAAGGAAATGGACGTTTATGCCCAACTGGATTTTATTGATGTCTCGAGCTATCACGGCGGGACAGAATCTAGCGGTAGTATCGATTTATTACATGATTTGACCACGGATATTGCTGGACGCGATATCCTGATTATCGAAGATATTATTGACACTGGTCGAACATTAAAATATCTGAAAGATTTACTCATGCAACGCCATGCGCAAGAAGTTAAAGTTTGTACTTTATTAGATAAACCTGAGGGTCGCTTGGTGGATGTCAAAGCGGATTATATTGGCTTTGACGTGCCAAATGAGTTCGTGGTTGGCTACGGACTTGATTATCAAGAGCTTTATCGCAATTTACCATATGTTGGCGTTTTGAAACCAGAAGTATACACACAGACAGGCCGATAAAATAATAGTCAGGAATAGTCAACTGTGCTATGATAATTTTCATCAAGCATATTGGCGGTATGCGCTGAGATAGGAGGCAGCTATGAATAACAATAAGAGAAATGGATTTTCCAGAAATGTTCTCTTTTATGCGGTGATTTTACTTAGCATCATGGGAATTGCATACTTTTTCTTTGGTGGTAATAATTCATCAACGCAATCAGCGGATATTCGACAAAGTACGTTTATCTCGCAATTAAAAGATAAAAAAATTAAGAGCTTTGAAATGCAGCCAAGTGGTGGTGTTTACAAGATTACAGGTCATTATAAAAAGGCCCAATCAAGTAATTCCAACACAGGGTTTGCCATCGGCGGTACGCATCAAAGCAAAGTCAATAGCTTTGAAACTTCCGTTTTACAAAGTGATGTGACAATTAGTCAGTTGCAAAAATATGCACAGGCTAATAACGTCAAAATGTCAACTAAGGCAGAAGAGTCAAGTGGTTTTTGGGTAAACATGCTGATTTATGTTCTCCCACTAGTCATCATGATTTTCTTCTTCTATATGATGATGGGTCAAGCTGGCCAAGGTGGCGGCGGTGGCCGTGGCGTGATGAACTTTGGTAAGTCCAAAGCGAAACCTTCTGATTCGAAGCAAAACAAGATTCGTTTCTCTGACGTTGCTGGTGAAGAAGAAGAAAAACAAGAATTGGTCGAGGTCGTTGAATTTCTTAAGGATCCGAAAAAGTTCTTGTCACTGGGTGCCAGAATTCCATCTGGGGTTCTTCTTGAGGGACCTCCTGGTACCGGTAAAACCTTGTTAGCTAAAGCGGTAGCGGGTGAAGCTGGCGTACCATTTTATTCGATTTCAGGTTCTGATTTCGTTGAAATGTTTGTCGGTGTCGGTGCTAGCCGTGTCCGTGATTTATTCGAAAATGCGAAAAAAACTGCCCCATCAATTATCTTTATTGATGAAATTGATGCGGTGGGACGTCAACGTGGTGCCGGCATGGGTGGTGGCCATGATGAACGTGAACAAACATTGAACCAATTGTTGGTTGAAATGGATGGATTTAATGGTGACGAAGGTGTCATTGTGATGGCTGCCACTAACCGTTCTGACGTGTTGGATCCAGCTTTGCTTCGTCCGGGTCGTTTTGATCGTAAGATCTTAGTTGGCCGCCCAGATGTTAAGGGTCGTGAAGCAATCTTAAAAGTGCATGCTAAGAACAAGCCATTATCAACAAACGTTGATTTGAAAGAAATTGCCAAACAAACCCCTGGATTCGTTGGTGCCGATTTGGAAAACTTATTGAACGAAGCTGCGCTATTAGCGGCTCGTCGTAATAAGAAGCAAATTGATGCAGCTGATTTAGATGAAGCAGAAGACCGTGTTATTGCAGGACCAGCTAAACGAGATCGTGTTATTTCAAAGAAAGAACGCGAAACAGTGGCTTACCACGAAGCTGGGCACACAATTGTCGGGTTAGTCTTAAACGATGCACGTGTCGTGCATAAAGTTACGATTGTACCGCGGGGTCGTGCAGGTGGTTATGCAATTATGCTGCCACGTGAAGATCAAATGTTGATGTCTAAAAAAGATGCGATGGAACAAATCGCTGGCTTGATGGGTGGTCGTGCAGCTGAAGAAATTATCTTTGACTCACAATCATCTGGCGCATCAAATGACTTTGAACAAGCAACCCAAATTGCGCGGGCAATGGTCACTCAATATGGAATGAGCGATAAGTTGGGTGAAGTTCAATTAGAAGGCGGCGGTCAACCATTTATGGGTCGTCAATATGGACAATCACCAGCTTACTCAGAGTCAACGGCAACATTAATCGATGAAGAGGTTCGTCGTATTTCAAATGAAGGCCACAAAGAAGCTCATGATATTATTGAAAGTCACCGTGAACAACATAAAGTAATCGCAGAAGCCTTGTTGAAATATGAAACATTGGATGAAAAACAAATCCTTAGTTTGTTCAAGACAGGTGAAATGCCAACTGAAGTTCATGATGATGCAGAACAAGAAGATCGTGCTAAAACGTTTGAAGAATCTAAACGTGAATTAGAGCGTAAAGAAGCACAACGTCATAGTGAAACAGAAGAGAATCTAGCTGATCAACAATCATCTGATACAAATGATGATGACGATGATGACGTAAAATAAAATAGATTTTTATGAAGGATTGGTGCAAAATTGAGTGCATCAATCCTTTATTTTGTTACAATATAAAGAATAGTGTTTCTAATTTAGGAGAAATTAGCATGCAGAGAAAAGATTATCTGGTTAAAAGTATTATTAATAACGGCATGTTTCGGGCATACGTAGTTGATGCAACACAAACTGTGTCCGAAGCTCAACAACGGCATGATACTTGGAGTGCAGCATCAGCAGCTTTGGGGCGTAGCTTAGTTGGAACATTGCTATTATCGTCATCAGTTTTAAAAGGTGACGAAAAAATGACGGTAAAAATCCAGGGTGGCGGCCCAGTTGGTGGCATTGTCGTGGACGGTAATGCCAATGGGACTGTGAAGGGCTATTTACAGCATCCACATGTGCACTTGCCATTGAACATGAAACATAAAATTGACGTCGCCCAGGCGGTCGGTAACCAAGGCTTTTTGTCGGTCACCAAAGATCTAGGCGTGGGTGATCCATTTACTGGACAAGTTGCGCTGGTTTCAGGTGAATTAGGTGAAGACTTTACCTATTACTTAGCACAATCTGAACAAATTCCGTCAGCAGTGGGTTTGTCAGTATTTGTTAATAACGACAATACAATTGACGTCGCTGGTGGCTTTTTAATTCAAGTGATGCCAGAGGCCAGTGATGAAGAAATTGATCAGTTAGAAAAACGGATTCAGGACATGCCATTAGTGTCAGAATTATTACGTCAAAAAAAGAGTCCCGAAGATATTTTGCAACAACTTTTTCCAGACGAAACTGTTAAAATTGTTGATCGCATGCCTGTTAGCTTTAAATGTGATTGTTCAAAGGAGCGGTTTGCAGAGTTGTTAGCAAGTATTCCACGTGCTGATATGGAAGCGATGATTAATGAAGACCATCATGCGCAGGTGGTATGTCATTTTTGCGGTAATAAATATGAGTACAGTGATGCAGAATTGAAAAAAATTTTAATTCAAATGAAAACAAACTAAAATTGTGCAATAAAGTCGTTGTATGCTAAGATAGTCAACGCATATGAAGTAGTGAGGTGGAAACATGGAATGGAAAATTGGCGATATTAAAATTCCCAATCAAGTGGTCGTTGCGCCAATGGCTGGTGTGACAAATAGCGCTTTTCGCGTGATTTGTAAGGAATTTGGTGCCGGATATGTGGTCTGCGAAATGATTTCAGATCGTGGCATTATGTATCACAATAAAAAAACATTGTCGATGATGTCAGTTGAAGAAGTTGAACACCCAATGGGGATTCAAATTTTTGGCGGCACCAAAGAAACTTTAGTTGAAGGAGCAAAATTTGTTGATCAACACACCGAAGCTGATGTGATTGATATCAACATGGGCTGCCCAGTTAACAAAGTGGTAAAAACAGAAGCTGGGGCTCGTTGGTTACTAGATCCTAAAAAAGTGTATGAAATGGTTTCCTATGTGACCGACGCTGTGAAAAAACCGGTAACGGTTAAAATGCGTACCGGCTGGGATAGCGATCATGTATTTGCTGTCGAAAATGCATTGGCAGCACAAAAAGCTGGTGCTGCTGCACTGGCAATGCACGGTCGTACACGAAAACAAATGTACACTGGTAAAGCAGACTGGAACATTTTAAAACAAGTTGCTGATGAATTGACCATTCCGTTCATGGCAAACGGGGATGTTCGGAGTCCTGAAGATGCCAAACAAATTTTGGAACAAACTGGTGCAGATGCGGTGATGATTGGCCGTGCAGCAATGGGCAATCCTTGGATGCTGCAACAGACTGAACATTACTTGGCTACTGGTGAACTTTTGCCAGAAGTTACACCACAAAAGAAAGTGGCCATTGCCAAAGAACACGTGACTCGCTTAGTTGATTTAAAGGGCGAGCATGTTGGTGTTCGTGAATTTAGAGGACAAGCAACGTATTATTTAAAAGGAATTCCACGTTCAGCTAAGGCAAAAGCAGCCTTAATGGAAGCCGAAACATTAGCGGAGATGAATGAAATCTTTGATCGGTTTGTTACCGAAACAAATGAAAGAATGCAAAAGAGAGCCTTACGTCAGGCACAATAATTATTGGAGGAATGTAGAGAATGGCACACGAACAAGAAATGAATGATCAATTAAAAGTTCGTCGCGAAAAAATGAATGAACTGCGTGACAACGGCATTGATCCGTTTGGACATCGCTTTGAACGTGATTATTTAGCACACCAAATTCATGACGAATTTGGTGAAATGGATAAAGAAGAACTTGAAAAGCTTAACAAAAAGGTCACGATTGCGGGTCGTATGGTATCTAAACGTGGGAAAGGTAAAGTTGGATTTGCTGATTTTCTTGATCGCAGTGGCCGCGTGCAGGTCTATCTACGTAAAGATATTTTAGGCGAAGATACCTATCATATTTTTAAGCGCGCCGATATTGGTGACTTTTTAGGAATTACTGGTGATGTCATTAAGACAGATACTGGTGAATTGACTGTTCGTGCCGAATCGTTGACATTTTTGTCAAAAGCGTTACGGCCATTGCCCGATAAGTATCATGGATTACAAAACCAAGAACAAATTTATCGCCAAAGATATTTGGATTTGATTGCTAATCCTGACAGTTTCAAACGTTTTGAACAACGTAGTAAAATTATTAGTGCGATCCGCAGCTATTTAGATCAAAATGGATTTACAGAAGTTGAAACGCCAGTTCTTCATAACCAAGCCGGTGGGGCAAGTGCCCGTCCATTTATCACACATCATAATGCTTTGGATATTGATTTATATCTTCGTATCGCTCTTGAACTTCACTTAAAGCGTTTGATTGTCGGTGGCATGGAACGTGTTTATGAAATTGGTCGTGTCTTTAGAAATGAAGGAATGGATACTAAACATAATCCTGAATTCACCATGTTGGAAAGTTACGTTGCCTACTTTGATTTCCATGATGTGATGGATGAAACAGAAGGAATTTTTAAAGCGGCTGCTAAAGTTGTGTCAAATGACGGTAAGATTAACTATCAAGGCACGGAAATTGATTTACACCAAGACTTTGAACGTATTCACATGGTTGATGCCATCAAGAAGTATACGGGTATTGATTTCTGGCCAGAAATGTCTTTGGAACAAGCACAAAAATTAGCCGATGAACACCATGTTCACTATGAAAGCTATTGGCAAGTTGGTCATATCATTAATGAATTCTTCGAACAGTTTGTTCAAGAAAAATTAACGCAACCAACGTTTGTGTATGGACATCCAATTGAAATTTCACCATTGGCAAAGAAAAATGCAGATGATCCTCGTTTCACTGATCGATTTGAACTGTATATCATTGGTAATGAATTTGCGAATGCCTTTACAGAATTAAATGATCCAATTGATCAACGTCAAAGATTTGAAGCACAAGCTGCTGAGCGTGAAGCAGGGAATGATGAAGCAGAAGGAATCGATGAAGACTTCATTGAAGCACTTGAATATGGAATGCCACCAACGGGTGGTCTGGGCATTGGAATTGATCGCTTAACCATGTTGTTGACGGATAGTGCCTCAATTCGAGATGTTATCTTATTCCCAACGATGCGTCCTGAAGATTAGAATTAGATGAAAGACTGATTTGTGTCAGTCTTTTTTTATTTCCATTAATTTTGACTGGTGGAAAAGTATTTCTGTATTTTGATATATAATCGTTGAAATAATGGCAGCTAAAGTGGAAAAATCCGAACAAGCAAAGTAATTAAAAAGCAGTCATTCGTGAATAGGGAAATTAAAGTTCAACTTATAATTCATATAATTAATTTTTTTGATTAAAATTTGTTCATAATGATGAAAAACGATTGACGGAAGCAGGCTACGTTTGCTATATTAATAAAGCTGTTTCGTAAGACGGATGTCAAAAAATGTTCTAAAATTAATGGTTAAAAATGATTGACACATGATTTTGAACATGGTAATCTAGTATACGTTGTCGCAAGGACAGCAACGAACAAAGTAGACCTTTGAAAACTGAATAAAGTTTCGACGAATCAAATGTGCAGGGCTCTTAAAACGTAGATTTTAAGAGAAATAACATTTGCGAAGTCAATTCGCTAAAAGCAACAAATAAAAAGAGCTATTC
>NZ_BAAHWX010000008.1:0-62031 GCF_054784995.1 Paucilactobacillus salsurae
TGCATATGAGTGTGGCGGCGATGGCCAGAAGGATACACCTGTTCCCATGCCGAACACAGAAGTTAAGCTTCTGAGCGCCGAGAGTAGTTGGGGGATCGCTCCCTGCGAGGGTAGGACGTTGCCATGCGATATTATTCCGGCATAGCTCAGTTGGTAGAGCGTCTGACTGTTAATCAGAGTGTCGACGGTTCGAGCCCGCCTGCCGGAGTTATAAAGGGATTGATGTTAACTTAGTAGACTAGGTTGACATCTTTTGTTTTATACTAATTAACTACGTTTTAATGTTGCCGACTTAGCTCAGTTGGTAGAGCATCGGTGTCGTAATCCGGGGGTCACAGGTTCGAATCCTGCAGTCGGCATTTCAGCGAGTATAGAACGGATTAAAAGTCTATGAAATAGCGGTTTAGTCGCTAGATCATGGGCTTTTATTTTTTATGTATAGCTATCTTTTGACACACACAAAAAGTGTGTGTCAGAGCTCGAACGGAAGAATTGCCACAAAGACTAACGCTATAGCATTTATGAGCGATATTTTGTGTGTCAAAAAGGTCAAAAAATGTAATTATGAGGGGTCAGTATATCTTGAATGACAACAAAGATTTGATCATAAATTTACAAAAGTTACAAAATTTAAAATTTTATATGTATGTTGTTTCTGACTATAGAATTGATCTTTTGAAATTTGGTTTATATGACTATGTTACTGAAAATCATATCATTATCGATTTAGTTAAAGAAATAATTGCACATAAAAAAAACTAACAATTGAAGAAATTGCTAGGAGTATTGTTGAAAAAAATCATCTATAATTTTAAAACTTTCAGAAGTGCTCGTGCGGTTTCATCTCGTCGACTTTCTGGAAGTTTTTTTAGAAAGTTCATTAATTCAAGAACGGAAGGAATCTGTAGTTTTGAGTCAGTAAAAAAATCGGACAATGTTAAATTAAGTGCAGATGCAATATCTTCAAGCTTATTGATCTTTATATTATCTAGGCGACCTCGTTCAATCAAAGAAATTAAACTAACTGAAGATTGTGATTTTTCAGCTAATTGCTCAATAGTCATATTTAGAGTTTTACGTTGACTGCGAATTAATTTTCCAAATTTATGCAACATATATTTCGCCCCAATCGCTGTTATCCTATTATGGTACTGGTTTTGTGGATTCCGCAACAGATTACTGCATAACTGAAATATTATCGGAACATGTATACAATTATATTAATATTGTGTACAATATGTTTATTCTTACATGTTTAAATGGGACTATTGGAGGAGTATATATGAATTCAGGGAACAAAAAGACAATGATTAAAAATGGTGCTACTTTAGCTGCCACTGTTGCTGTAACTGGTGTCGTTGGCGCCATGGCGACTAACCAAGTTCATGCCGATACGACTGATGGCACACAAGCTACTTCTACAGCTCCAGATTCATCCGCTGCCGCCTCACAAGCGCTTGATCAAGCTAAACAAAATGTTGCTACTGATCAAAAGGTCGTTAATCAAGCCAGTGCGACTAATGATCAAGCTCAATCAGCGGCTACATCCGCTAATACGGATGTAACTAAAGCTCAATCAGATGCTACGGTTGCTGGTAATGCCGTTGATCAAGCGCAATCGAATGCAGACTCAGCTGCGGCTGTCAGTGCTAATGCCACACCAATTAAGATTAGTGATACCCAAGCGCAAGTCACCAGTGCCAAACAAGATGTAACGGCTGCTACCACGCAAAAAGCCGCGGATCAACCTGCCGTTACGAGTGCACAAGCTAATGTTGATCAAGCCAGAACCGCTGCTAGAGATGCAAATCAAGCAGTAACGGCGCAACAAGGTAATATTGCTACTGCGCAAACGGCTGTTGACCAAGCCCAAAAGGCTGTTAATGCCACTGATGTTGCTAAAGCGCAAACCGCCGTTAACAATGCTAGTGCTGCTGTTGATACGGCACAAACAAATGCCAAACAAGCTGTTACTGATCAAGGGGCTGCTAAAACGGCCTTAGATAATGCCCAAAAAACATTGACCAATGCTACGGCTGATCAAGGGGCTGCTAAGACAGCCAATGATCAAGCTCAAGGTGCTTTAACTGATGCAACGAATGCCAATACTGCCGCCACCAAGGCTGTTGATGGCACCCAAGCCCAATTGAATGCGTTAAACACACCAAGCGAAGGGGTTCATCAGACGATTACGGTACCAAGTGGGATCACGGGTCAATTTGTCAATGATATTTATGCCAAGGGCAATGGTGCGGCTACTGATGCGCAACAAGCATTATTGTTGACCGGTGTTGATGCCAATAAGTATGTTGATGATCCCGCAGCCGAAGCGATTAATATCAATGGAACTAAAGACATTACACCTGCCATGATGCAAGAACTGAATGAATACGCATTAGATTTAATTAATCAGATTCGGAATCAATTAGGCGTCACACCATTGGTGCTCACCAAAGATTCTGAAGCGTATGCAAATGAAGTTGTTAAGAATTATGAAAATGACGGTTGGGTCATTAGCGAAAATGTTGATGTAGCCACGGGATCACCACATGATGTCAATGCTGTTAGCAATGCTGCTAAAGCCATTGGCTTAAAATATGGTGGTCAGTATTATGAAAATGCTGAAACGGGATACACTGGTATTTTTCCAGATCCAACTAATTGGAGTGTCAATGCATTTGGCCCTCAGCAGTATACCTTAAATGATTTGAAAGCTGAAATTTATAATTGTGTTATCGGTATGGTGTTTGATGATGGAGCCGTTCCAGGTCATATGACGTCCTTAACGGGTGCCGCATATTCAGGCCAAACTGAATACTTTGGCTTTGGTGTTGATAATATTGGTCAATTACATTTGGAAATCATTCCTGAAAGTTTGATTTTACATGCTGAAAATGGTGATTTGGTTGATCCAGCCAATGAGTTTGACACTACGCCAATTGTAACCGCTAATGATAACAGCCAAAAAGATGCTTTGAATAAGACATTAGCCATTCAGAAAGCGACTGCTGCAAAGAAGGCGAGTGCTTTGACTGATGCTCAAAATAATGCCACTAAGACTAGCAATGCATTAACAGCTGCTAATAATGCTGTTACGGCTGCACAAACTAAGGTCAATGACGCCAAAACCGCTGTTACTAAAGCTGATCAAGCTGTGACTGACACAGCCAATGCCTTGATAAGTGCTAAACAAGCTTTAGCGGTCGCTCAGACGACATTAGCTAATAGCAACAAGGGTGATAGCGAAAAAACGCAAGCTTTGACCGACGCTCAAAGTGTTTTGAGTGACGCCAAGAGTAAATTGTCTGATTTGCAAGTAACAGCCTATGAAAAGGCTAGTGCCTTAAAAGCTGCTCAAAAAACGTTGACTGATGCCCAAGGTAAAGTAACGGCTGATGATGCTGCGATTACGGCTGCTCAAGCTAAAGTCGATGCATTAGCACAGATATTGGCCGACATGAATAATGCTGCGGCTAATGTAAAGACGGCTAATGATGCTCTGGCAAACGCACAGAAGACGTTAGCTGGTGCACAACAAGCAGTATTGGATGCGCAAGCGATTGCTGACGAAGCCAATTCCAATGCTAAGACAACGCAAGTTGTTTTAGATACCGCTAATGCCGCATTGAGTGCTGCTCAAGCTCAGTTGGCTAAGTTGCAACATCAAGCTGATGTCCAACAACAACTTGATGATAACATTAAGCAACAAACGATTGGCTCCGTAAATAAAGCAAAAAGATCAGTTATTACAAATTATGTAAATGACTGGGGAGAAAAGGAAAAAAACGTAGCAAAAACACAATTATTATCAAATAATTCAACTAGTAATAAAGAAAAATTGTTACCGAAAACCGGTAATGAAAATGAATCGATGCTAGCCGTGATGGGTACAACAATGGCTCTTTTAATGGGTATGTTAGGATTCGGAGTTTTAAGCCGTCGTCGCAGATTCTAAGATAAATTTAATAGCACAAATAGCGTATGAGGTAAGAATCATACGTTATTTATTTGTAAACAGTATTTAAAAATTAATTAAATGAGGTGGTAATTTTGACTTGTGGAAATTGTGGTTCAATCATACCAACGGGGAGTACTATTTGTCCGAATTGTGGCGTCCAGCTAGATTCATATTATAATCCGGGGGCTAGTTCTGGAGCTTCTGGAGGAGCCATTGCAATTGCAGCACTCGTAATGTTGTTTTTACCTGTTGCAGTCTATAATCCATTGACACTGAAGTATCTTCTTTATAAAAAAAGATTATTTAATATTAGAGAACAGGGAAGACGGCTAGCTTACCTGACGTCTTGGGTGTATACCGGATTATTTGTGGTGCTATTCATGTTGTCAAACGAAACTCCGTCACCATTTTTAACCAACCAAAATACTTGGGAGAACATTTCTTTAACAGTTGTTGGAGTGTTATTCTTAGTGCTCGCTTGGGAAATCATTAATCGAGGTATTCAAGAAAAAAAGATAGTAACAACTATTGGACATTTTCTGGGATGGGGACTCTTCTGTATTTTTGCGGTATTTTCAACATTGCTAATTATCGGTATGCCTGGATGGAATCAATATTAAGTTAAAAGAGAGTGTCCTTGATACTAAAGATGATGAAATACTATTTTATAGACAGATTTTGTTTGTAATATCAAAAAACGATTTTTAAATAGTAAAAAAGCTTTTTGAATATTGAAAATTATTTTACGTTTTTGTATTTATAAAAATAAAATGGGGGTAGAGTTAATGGCATTGGATGAATTCGGATCATTTGCCACCGGTTGGATGATTGCCGATGCACTCGGTTGGGGTCAAAAAAAGAATAAGAACGGACAGAGAGAAAATCGAACCTGGAAAATTGGACGTAATTTTTGGGAGTGAACCTAAAGAAGATGCTTTGTCTGAAATAAGTGATAAGTTGATTGACGGAGACACTGTGGAGCTTATTTCTGATATCAATAAAAAGGTAGTAATACATGCTGCAATCACGATCATTGGAAATGGTCACAAAATTTTTACTCGCGGAGGGGGATTAAATTTACATAATCATTGTGAAATTAATGATTGTCACTTTATGGTTGGAAACGATGCAAATGGAATTGTATTACGGAAACCAGATTTAGAACTATTTCTTAAAAACTGTACTTTTGAACACATTTCGGATGAAATAATTCTACCATCTATTTTCATGATAGACACGATTAATCGAATTATGTGCGACAATGTGAATATTGACACTGCAAATTTAAATACAAGATATCTTGAAGGAACGAGTTTGAGGCTTGGAAAACCGAATTACAAAAATACCAGAATTGGTGTTAAATCAGGCGATAAGTATGAAATGTCAAAAATCAATATTAACGAATTAGAATTAATTCGCTGCGATGTGTATGGGTACGGATTTGTTAAAAAATTAATAGGAATGAGGATTTGGATTACAACTTCGACTAAATATGATCTTAAAGTCAGCTTATATCAGATGAATGTACAGCCGTTTTTGAAGGTTAGTCAGTTGATGGATGTGGAAACTGGATTAATGATTGTAGGGAACGTTCAGATCGAGAACATTGATTCATTTGATAATTTGAATGAAGAATCTCAAGTCTTTTTGAAAGAACGAGTCAAACTTTTCTATATTAAAGCACCAAATTGTGAAGTAACAATCTCGGGCCGTTGGCAATATCCGGTCAAATGGGTTAGTCAAGTTTGGAGCGGGAATGTTCACTTCAAAAACTATTCCGACGTGAATAAAATATATTTTAAAAGTGAAGATGCAGTGGTAGATTATGTGGATTCTCATTTTACCTATGTCAAAGATTACAAGCCGAAACCCAAAATTAAAACTGCGCAGGAAAAACTTAATGAAATGGTTGGACTTTCAGATGTAAAAAAGAAAGTGAATGCATACATTGCCACAAATTTGGTCAATGAAAAACGAAAAGAGCTGGGACAACCAGTTTCGGCTAACAGTCTCCACTTAATTTTTAGTGGTGCTGCTGGCACAGGAAAAACTGAGGTTGCACGTCTTTTGGCTAAAATTTTATACGATAACAAAATTATTTCAAAGCCTGATATTAAAGAAGCGACCGCAAAGGATATGATTGCTGGTTATATGGGTCAAACGTCAATTAAAACTCATGAATTAATAATGGAAGCCAAGGGCGGTATTCTTTTTATTGATGAAGCATATGAACTTGATCCGAGTAATGATGGCGGTAGTGATAGTTATAAAAGAGAAGCAATTACTACACTTGTGAAAGACATGGATGATTTTCGTTCCGATTTGATTGTCATCATGGCTGGGTATTCTCAAGAAATGCAGCAATTACTTCAAGCTAATTCTGGATTACCGAGTCGCTTCGTGAACATAATTGAATTTCCCGATTATAGTGCCCAAGAACTTTGTGAAATTGCACAGTTGCAAGCTACACAGTTAAAACAAGTCATGACTGATGAAGCAAAGCAAAAATTGACTGAGTATATCCAAAGTTCTAAACAAAGTGGTGTTGTCGATGGCAACGGACGTTGGGTAAGAAATTTATGACAGTTTATTAATCAATCTCGGGATGTTCGAATTGTGACAGATGGAAGTTTGGAAAGTGATGCAAAATCCTTGAATACAATTACATTGGCGGATGTTGTGGAAGGAATTAATAATTTTTAGAGAACGAAAGAATATGTTGATAAAAAAGGCTGGGTTAAGGGGTATGCTAGGAAGCAGTTTCCAAAATGAGTTAAATTTTCTATCGAAGTTGTGACAACTTCTGTTGACGTTGACAGAGACAAGAATGATAGTGTATTTAAAAATGATTATCTTGACAAAGAAATAAGTTAAGTGTGCAAGTAGTACATGACAAGTTGTAAAAAAACATCTAATTTAGTGAGTTTTACTAAATTAGATGTTTTTTTGAGAATTTATAAAATTGGAACAAATATTATCATAGGTATTTTTGCATGCTAGATAAATGAGATTGAACATTGTTTCATTATTAAAAATTAATTAAAAATATTGGATAAAGATGAGAAAATAATGAAAATTATACAGGTTAGTTTGGCGATTCGTTGACGATGGTTATTATACGGGAGTATAATATAACTCATACTTTCTTAATCATTAGGATGTTTTAATATTTTAAGCAATTATTGGGTTTGTTTGAAATAAAGATTTGGAGGAAATGTTTTGAATAAGGATAAAGATACAGCCTTTTTAGGCCAACCTAGAGGGCTTTCAACGTTGTTCTTCACTGAAATGTGGGAACGGTTTAGTTACTATGGTATGCGTGCCATTCTACTTTTCTACATGTATTATGCTGTCAGCAAAGGTGGCTTAGGCTTCGATCAAGCTACTGCTGCATCAATTATGTCAATTTATGGTTCTTTAGTTTATTTGTCTGGTGTTGTAGGTGGCTGGCTTAGTGACCGTGTTTGGGGAAGTAGACGAACAGTTTTCATTGGTGGGGTTGCCATCATGTTTGGTCATATTGCCTTGTCACTTCCATTTGGTGCTCCCGCACTGTTTGTTTCAATTGCCTTGATTGTTATTGGTACTGGACTCTTAAAACCAAACGTTTCCGAAATGGTTGGGGGCTTGTATTCAGAAACAGATAAGCGTCGTGATGCTGGATTCAGTATGTTCGTTTTCGGAATTAACTTAGGTGCCGCTGTTTCACCAATCGTCGTTCCTTGGGCAGCTAATGGTTTTGGATTCCATGCCTTTGGTAGTGAAATGAATTTCCATGCTGGTTTCTCACTTGCTGCTATCGGAATGTTCTTCGGTTTAATTCAGTACTACTTTGATGGTAAAAAGTATCTTTCTAAAGATTCTCTATATCCACAAGATCCAATTGATCGTGAAAATGTACGACCAATTATTACGTGGACAATTGTGGGTGTTGTGGTTGTTGCTGTTATTTTGGCACTTCTTACATTCACTGGAAATATGAATATTGATAACGTTATTTGGATGATCACAATTATTGCCATTGCATTGCCAATTATTTATTTCATCATGATGCTCAGTAGTCGAAAGATTACTAAAGTGGAACGTTCGCGTGTATGGGCATATGTACCTTTGTTCATTGCCGCTGCAATTTTTTGGGCAATTGAAGAATCTGGATCGGTAGTGTTAGCATTATTTGCTGCCAATCGTACAATCTTGCACATTGGCGGATGGCACTTTGCTGCTGCTAATTTCCAAACATTAAATCCACTATTCATTATGATTTTAACTCCTGTGTTTGTTATGTTATGGAGTAAGTGGACAAACCAACCAAGTGCTCCAGGTAAGTTTGCTGCTGGACTTGTATTTGCTGGTTTATCATACGTCTTTATGGCATTACCAGGAATTATTAATGGCACAACCAGTGGTCGTGTCAGCCCATGGTGGTTAATCGGCTCATGGTTTATCGTTGAAATTGCCGAAATGTTGATTTCACCAATTGGCCTCTCAGTTACAACCAAGCTAGCACCAAAAGCTTTCCAATCACAAATGATGAGTATGTGGTTCCTAGCTGATGCTGCTGGTCAAGCTGTCAACGCTCAAATCGTTAAACTCTATTCAGCTAACACTGAAGTTGCTTACTTCTTGATTGTTGGATTAGTGAGTGTCGCATTTGGTATTTTATTAGTATTCTTAGTAAAACCAATTCACCGTTTAATGGATGGTGTCGATTAAAAAATAGTTTTACATCAACAGGTAGTCACAGTTGTGACCACCTGTTTTTTTATGGTATCTTTTAAACGAAGAAAGCACGCGGAGGCAGAGTAATGGTAAAAGTGGCAATGACAAGTGATAATCACTTTGACATTAACAAACTAAACAGTGATGACCTATTAAAAAGACAAGCTGTCATTTTGGCCGAAAAAGAGATTGATTATTACCTAATTGCTGGTGACCTATTTAATGATTTTCAGCAAACATTTAACTATGTCGAAAAATTAGCGGCCCAATTGTCGCCTAAAACCAAGGTTTATTATATTGCTGGTAATCATGATATGTTGAAAGGTATTTCATATGATGAATTAGAACATTTAAGTGATCAACACTATTTGAATAACCGTTATGTTGATGTGCCTGGTACACAATGGCGAATTATTGGCAATAACGGTTGGTATGATTATTCCTTCGCCGATATGAGCCAAACGACCATTGCACAAATAGAAACTTGGAAACACGCTTTTTGGGTGGATAGAATGATTAAACAGCCAATGGATGATCAACAGCGAATGGCCATTGTTTTGCATCAAGTAGAATCGCAATTTCAACAAGCACAGCAAGCACAAAAAAAGATGATGTTGATGACACATTTTGTGCCGACGCAGAACTATATTATCGACAAACCGGATGAAAGAATGTGGAATATGGCTAATGCCATGCTGGGTAGTCGGAAAATGCAGGAGCTCATTGATCGGTATCACGTACAAAAGGTCTTGTTTGGTCACCTACACATTCACCCAGAGCCGCAGTTAATTAATGAAAGTTGGTACTATGATCAAGCAGTGGGCTATCATCGTCAACACGTAAATGAGTGGCAAAAACAAACCTTTATTGAACAGTGGAAAAGTCGCTTGCAAATAATCACGTTAAATTGAGAGAAAATTCAAAAATCCTCTTGCACTTTCTCAACAGATTCGGTATCATATAATAGTTGATTATTTCGGAGGGGTAGCGAAGTCTGGCTAAACGCGGTGGACTGTAAATCCACTCCTTCGGGTTCGGTGGTTCGAATCCACTCCCCTCCATTTTTTATTTTTGGGCTATAGCCAAGCGGTAAGGCAACGGGTTTTGATCCCGTCATGCGCTGGTTCGATCCCAGCTAGCCCAATTTTGAGGTTTTATATGCTTTGCGGAATCGCTAATCTCTTTGTTATCAAAGAATTGTAGCGATTCTTTTTTTTTTTTACAGTTTATACTATTTGCGAATAACTAGGCTGTCCATGGAATCGTTTTTTTTAAATTAATATTTAATTTAACCACATAATTAAATAGATACCCGTGGTGAAGTTGCTGAACGTACTTTTCTAAATTTTGAAGAGTGCGTTTTTAGTTAATATAATTCGAATTTTTAAATTTTAAATTATCTGGTATTGTACTTTCTGCAATGTTTTTGTGACAAAAGGGCAAACATAATAGAAATGTTTTTGTGCTGAATTCATTTGTCATAGTTTTATATCATCAAAATACACACAAGCAGCGAATGCATGGTAAAATAAGAGATATTAAACTGCGAAGGAATGATCAATGATGAAAATTGGATTTATCGGTGTTGGTGCAATGGCCAAAGCCATTATCAAAGGACTATTAAATACCGACAGGGTAGCAGCCGAAAATATTTTAGTGCACAGTGCACACGCACAAAATTATGAAAATTTTGCCAAACAATATCAATTAACAGCAATGGCGTCCAATCAACAATTGGTTGATCAATCAGATTTCATTATTTTAGCCGTGACACCAGATAAAGTTAAAGAAGTACTTGGTGAAGTGGCTGATCATTTAGAACCACAAACCAAAACACTAATTTCAATTGTTGGTGGTTTGAATTTATCAAGACTAGAAGAATTGGCTGGATATAATTTACCAATTTTACGGGCCTTGCCAAATATCAATGTTGAAATTAATGCAGGCATGACTGCACTAGCAGCGAATGAACAGCTTACTGGAGACAAGCAAAAACAGGCCGCAGCCATTTTTGAAAAAATTGGTGCAGTTGATTGGTTAGATCAAAAAGATTTTGGCATTTTCAGTGCGTTGGCAGGTAGTTCACCAGCGTATGTCGATTTCTTCATTGACGCGTTGAGTCGCGCGGGTGTTAAATATGGATTAAGCAAAGATCAGGCCACGAGAATTGCTGCTCAAGCAACTCAGGGATCGGCTAAAATGGTACTAGCCTCTGACAAAACACCATTTGAATTAGTAGATCAAGTTTCATCACCAGGTGGTAGTACGATAGCTGGATTACTAGCGATGGAAGAACACGGTTTAATGACAGCAGTAGTAAAAGGCATTGATGCGACAGTCAAAAAAGATCGTGGTGAAAACTAGGCTTGTGTTTTGGTCTACACCATTTATAATTAGAGTAATAGATGATTAAACATGAGGAGTGTGCTAGTTGTGAGTGTCGTTTTAAAACATGCTGAAATATATACAGGTGATACGGTCATTAAAGATGGGTATATTCGATTTGACGAAAAAATCGAAGCCATGGGATCAGTGAGTGATTACGTTGCCTTGCCTGATGATCGGATTGAGTTTGTGAATGGTACCAAAATTGTTCCCGGATTTATCGATGTCCATACACATGGTGGTTACAGTTTTGATACGATGGACGGTGATCCACAACAAATTAATGAAATGGTCAATGATATGATCCATGAAGGAATTACCAGTGTTTTCCCTACAACTATGACACAGTCTAATGATAATATTGCGCATGCAATGCAAGGAATCAATGAAGCTGCTAAAGAAAATCCAGTCATTCAAGGCGTTCATTTAGAAGGGCCATTTATTGCGGCAATTTATAAAGGGGCCCAACCAGAAAAATACATCAAAGATCCGAATGTTGATTTGTTGGATCAATGGAATCAGCTATCAGGAAATCGCGTGAAGTTGATTACTTATGCACCCGAAGATGATGGCGCCCGTGCGTTTGAAGATTATTGCTTAGCAAACGGTATCGTCCCTTCAGTGGGACATAGTAATGCGACCAGAGAACAATTGCTGAGCAGTAAGGCAACTCACGTGACACATTTGTATAATGCGCAGCGCGAATTTAAGCATCGCGAGCCCGGTGTCACTGGTCACGCGATGTTAGAAGACGATATGTACTGCGAACTCATTTGTGATGGCTTTCATATTGTACCGGATATGATTAAGCTGGCACTTGACCAAAAGGGTGTTGATAAAATTGAACTTGTTACGGATTCAATGCGCGCCAAAGGAATGCCTGAGGGTCAAAGTGAGCTTGGCGGTCAAAAAGTGATTGTGAAAGATAAACAAGCGCGCCTAGAATCCGGAAATTTAGCTGGCTCTGTATTAACATTTATCGATGCATTTAAAAATATCATGGCCTTTACGGGATGTGATATTCAAGATGCCGTCAAAATGTCATCTGTTAATCAAGCTAAGGAATTCGGCTTGACACAAAAAGGCACACTTGAAGTGGCGAAAGATGCTGATTTGAATGTCTTTGATAATCAATTAAATTTGAAGCGAACCTATAGTTTAGGTCGGCGGTATGATAACGCATAGTATGATTAAAGGAGGGTAAAATATGGCTTCACCAGTCTATATCCAAATCCATAATGAAATTCGAAAAGAAATTGAAGAAGGCAAATGGAAAATTGGCGCCAAAATCCCGGCAGAACGAGAACTTGCAACGCAATTTGAAGTTAGTCGTATGACTTTGAGACAGGCCATTCAAACATTGGTTGACGAAGGAATTTTAGAGCGACATGTTGGTTCAGGAACTTTTGTTGCGAATAGAAAAGTTCAAGAAAAAATGTCAGGCGTGACCAGTTTTACAGATTTAATGATTGCGGCTGGTAAGGAACCTTCTAGCAAGACAATTTCATATCACATCACAACACCATCTCAAAGTGAAGCTGATCAATTGAAACTCACCGGTGAACAGAAGGTACTTCGAATGGAACGAATTCGATATGGTAGTGGGATACCGATTTGTTATGAGATTGCAACGATTCCAGCAGAATTAATTAAAAATTTCAGTAAACAGGAAGTTACAACTTCGTTTTACGGAACTTTGGAGAAAAAAGCGAATTTATATCCAGGACGAGCTTTACAAACTGTTTCTGCGATGTCTGCTTCTGAAAAAACGGCTGAGTATTTAGGGATTAAACGTGGTGATGCCCTATTAAGACTTCGACAATTGTCGTTTTTACAAGATGGTCGTCCATTCGAATACGTCCACACACAGTACGTCGGTGATCGATTTGAATTTGTGTTAGAAAAATAGATGACAAAAAGATCAGCAAGATTTGAAATTAACAAATCGCTTGGGTGGTCTTTTTTTAATGGTATGAAAGCGCTTGTATACCGTATCACAATGGTGAAATAAAGATGTATTAATGCTAAAATTGGTCTGAAATTGTCAATAAAATTCTTATAAAGGGAGTAGCCAAGATGAGTTACTTATATCCAGATGATAGCACCGCTTTACACACTGATGCCTACGAGTTAAGTATGATGCAGACCTATTGGAAAAAAGGAATGGCCAATCGACGTGCCGTTTTTGAGCTCTATTTTCGTAAAATGCCTTTTAAAAATGGTTATGCTATTTTTGCCGGATTAGAACGTGTGATTCGTTATATTCAACATCTAAAATTTACAGACACCGATATTGAATATTTAAAATCAACTAAACAATTTGATGATGATTTTTTGGAATATTTACGGAATTTTAGATTTTGCGGTGCAATTAATAGTGTGGTTGAAGGAGATTTGGTTTTCAATAATGAACCTATCTTGCAAGTTGATGCTCCCTTAATTGTTGGTCAATTATTAGAAACAGCATTACTCAATATTATTAATTATCAAACTTTAATTGCAACAAAGGCTGCTAGAATTAAGTCAGTTGTCGGTAGTGATCCTGTTCTAGAGTTTGGATCACGCAGAGCACAGGAAATGGACGCTGCCATCTGGGGTACACGTGCTGCCTATATTGGTGGTTTTGACGCAACCAGCAATGTGCGGGCTGGCAAACTGTTTGGGATTCCGATTTCTGGAACACATGCCCACGCACTCGTGCAAACTTACATGAACGATTATGATGCGTTTATGGCTTACGCCACCACTCACCGTGATTGTGTCTTTTTGGTAGACACGTTTGATACGCTACGTAGTGGAGTACCGAATGCCATTCGCGTTGCTAAAGAGATGGGTGATAAAATTAATTTCCAAGGCGTACGCATTGATAGTGGCGATATGGCCTATATTTCAAAACGTGTTCGGGAAATGCTTGATGAAGCAGGATTTCCGGATGCTAAAATTTACGCATCTAACGATCTCGACGAAAAAACAATTATGAACTTAAAGATGCAAGGCGCTAAAATTGACGTCTGGGGCATTGGCACCAAATTAATTACAGCCTTTGATCAGCCGGCATTGGGTGCAGTTTATAAACTTGTTTCATTTGAAGATGAAAATGGTAAAATGGTTGATACCATTAAGATTTCAAGCAATGCTTCCAAAGTGTCAACTCCTGGTAAAAAACAAGTTTGGCGCATTCGTGATCTAGCTGATGGCAAAACCGAAGGCGATTACGTATCATTATGGGATGAAGATCCACAAACTGAAGATACTTTATTTATGTTTAATCCTGACTACACGTATATCAACAAAACCGTTCAACATTTCGATGCCCGACCTATTTTACAACCAATATTTGCGGATGGTCAGTTAATTTATGATCAACCTGATTTAGATACAATTAAAACAACGTCGAGACAACATTTAAACATGCTGTGGGATGAATACAAGCGTGATTTAAATCCGCAAATTTATCCAGTGGATTTATCACAACAGTGCTATGATCAAAAAATGAAGATTATTAAAGAAGTTAAAGACTATGTTGATCAATTAAAATTTTAGGTGGCGTAAATCGTGAGACAGTTACAACAAACAATTATTCAAACGTTAAAGGTGCAACCACAAATTGACGCTCAAACAGAAGTGCAACGCAGCGTGACTTTCCTGCAAGACTATCTGCAAACAACTGGCTTAACATCACTTGTTTTAGGTATTTCTGGTGGTCAGGACTCAACATTAGCCGGCAAACTGGCGCAATTGGCAGTTTTAGATCTCCGCCAAAAAACAGGTAACGATGGTTACCAATTTTATGCAGTCCGCCTACCTTATGGTAATCAGGCCGATGAATCAGACGCCATGGATGCAATTGAATTTATGCAAGCTGACCATGTCATGCGTGTTGATATTAAACCAGCTGCGGATGCCATGGAACAAGCGGTCGAACAAAATGACCTTACTATTAGTGATTTTAACAAGGGTAATATTAAAGCACGCCAGCGAATGATTGCTCAGTATGCCGTAGCTGGTCAAACTAAAGGTGCAGTTGTTGGGACAGATCATGCAGCAGAAGCAATTACCGGTTTTTATACCAAGTTTGGTGATGGTGGCGCCGACGTGACACCGCTTTGGCGTCTTGATAAACGGCAAGGAAAACAGTTGTTAGCCTATTTAGACGCACCAAAACATTTGTATGACAAGATACCGACTGCTGATTTAGAAGATGAACGTCCTGCATTGCCAGATGAAGTGGCACTCGGAGTTAAGTATGACGATATTGATAATTACCTTGAAGGTCAGACAATTGATGATCATGCTGCTGAAATTATTGAAAAATGGTACTTAAGAACACAGCACAAACGTCACTTACCAATTACTGTGTTTGACCAGTGGTGGAAAGGCTAATCGTTTCTTTTTCCAGTTATATCAGGTATAATTAACTTAATTCATAAGGGAGTAACTTGCAGATTAGTTTCTGCGGCAGTTTCGTCAGCAAGAAAATCTTTCCGGGACTGTCATAATTAGTGAGACTTATGTATGCACACAAACTTTTTTGCGCGGCATGCATGGGTCTCTTTTTTGGTCTCTGCGTGGTTTGCGAATCGGAGGAAAACCATGAAAAAGGAAGTTTATAATGAATCAATTGAACAATTGATGCAAGATGTTGGCTCTTCTAGCAATGGCTTAACCAAACCACAGGTTGAAGAAAAACAATATCAATTTGGTCTCAATGAACTAGAAAAAAAGCGCCAAACAACCTTAGTTGAAAAATTCATTGACCAGTTTAAAGATTTGATGATTATTGTGCTGCTGGTTGCCGCACTGGTTGCCGCCTTTTCAGGGGAAGTGGTCGATGCGATCATTATTCTATTGGTCGTCATCTTAAATGCAGTTTTTGGTGTCTTTCAAGAAACCAAAGCGCAAAGTGCGATTAATGCATTGCAAGCAATGTCGGCACCTGATGCCCATGTGAAACGCAATGGTCAAATCGAAACTGTTAAGAGCTCACAATTAGTGGTTGGTGATATAGTATTACTGGAGGCCGGCGATATTGTGCCAGCTGATTTACGGTTGATTGAGGGCGCTTCGCTAAAAATTGAAGAGGCTGCTTTAACTGGTGAATCAGTGGCAGTTGATAAACAATTTAATACACTGACTGACGATCATCTCAGTTTGGGTGATCGGACCAATATGGCGTATATGAATACGAATGTGACTTACGGGCGTGCGAGTGGAATAGTGACTGCCACTGGTATGCAGACCGAAATGGGCCACATCGCGGGGATGCTTAATAAAACTAAAGAAACGCAGACACCACTACAAGCTAATCTGCAACAACTAGGTAAAGTACTAACAATTTTGATTTTAGTGATCGCAATGGTCGTCTTTGTCATCGGGATGATTCGGGGTGAGGAATCTCTGATTGATATGCTACTAACTGCAATTTCACTAGCAGTGGCCGCAATTCCAGAAGGGTTGCCGGCAATTGTGACAATTACCTTAGCGTTAGGAACGCAAAAGATGGCGAAACGCCATGCTTTAATCAGAAAACTGCCGGCCGTTGAAACGCTCGGTAGTACGGATATTATTGCTTCCGATAAAACGGGTACGCTGACGCAAAATAAAATGACAGTGGAAAAGCTGTATCAAAATGATCAACTTGCCGATGCCCAAGACGAGATCAAACCAGACCAAGAATTACTCACCAGAATAATGATTCTGGCAAATGACACAAAATATACCGAAGACGGACTGCAAGGTGATCCAACCGAAACAGCGTTAATCGATTTTGCGCGCCGTCAGCATATTGACGAGCAACAAGTTTTGTCGAACTACCCGCGTCAAGCAGAAATTCCATTTGATTCAGATCGTAAATTGATGACGTCGATTAATCAATCTCAAGATCAATTTTTTGCAGCTACTAAAGGGGCGCCAGATATCGTGATTGCCCATTCGAATCGAATTGCAATCAATGGTCAAATTCAACCATTTACAGATGAGTTAAAACAACAAGTTTTGGCGCAGAATCACGATCTTGCAACACAGGCACTCAGGGTGTTAGCTTTTGCTTATCAACCGCTGGTTAGTGTGCCAGATGAAGAAACCTTAAATACGGTTGAACAAAATTTGATTTTTGTTGGACTAGTGGGGATGATTGATCCACAACGGCCAGAGGCAGCTGCTTCAGTAAGAAAGGCAAAACAGGCTGGGATCCGCACAATTATGATTACGGGTGATCATAAAGACACGGCTGCTGCAATCGCACAGCGACTAGGTATTATTCAACCAGGTCAGGAAAAGGACGCCGTGATTACGGGAGCGCAATTGGATGCGCAAGATGATGTGACCTTTTTACGAAATGTGAAAAAGTACCGGGTTTACGCACGAGTGGCACCTGAACATAAGGTTCGTATTGTGAAGGCTTGGCAAAAACAAGGTAAGGTTGTGGCAATGACAGGTGATGGGGTCAATGATGCACCAGCTCTTAAGACAGCAGATATCGGTGTGGGCATGGGGATCACTGGAACTGAAGTATCTAAGGATGCCAGTGATATGGTCTTAGCTGATGACAACTTTGCCACGATTGTGGTGGCTGTTGAAGAAGGTCGAAAAGTCTTTGCTAATATTCAAAAAGCCATTCAGTACTTGCTGTCAGCTAACCTAGGTGAAGTCTTAACATTATTTATGATGACTTTGATGGGTTGGCAAATTTTGGCACCGGTTCAAATTTTATGGATCAATTTAGTGACTGATACCTTTCCAGCGATTGCCCTTGGGGTAGAACCGACAGAAAAAAATATTATGGAGCGTAAGCCGCGTGGCCGCAGTTCTAATTTCCTATCTGGTGGTGTCATGTCCAGTATTATTTATCAAGGTTTGCTGGAAGGTACGTTGACATTAGGAGTCTACGGGTTCGCCCTGTTAATGCCGTTGCATACTACTAGTCAACAAGTTCATGCCGATGCGTTAACGATGGCATTTGCAACGCTTGGATTGATTCAATTATTCCATGCGTTTAACTCTAAATCGATTCATGAATCCATTTTTACAATTGGGTTTTGGAAAAATAAATATTTCAATTGGGCCATCTTGGCGGCGTTTTTATTGCTGGCCATCACAATCTGGTTACCAGGCTTTAACCAAATTTTCCATGTAACGCATTTAGAGCTTAGTCAATGGGCAATCGTCGTGGCTGCCGGCATTTTAATGGTCTTGATTGTGGAAATCGTTAAATTCGTGCAACGCAAACTTTGGTACCACAAATAACGAAGATTAATGGTAAACTTAAATATAGTTGAAAAAGGGTTGGACAATTCTTTTGTCGCAACCTTTTTGTTTGGCAAATTAAAAGGAGCGGTTATCGTCATATGGATTCAGAAATCGTTAGTTTAGTAGATCAAAAATTTAAAGACATCAGTTCACACCATGTGCAAGTTGTCTTGAATTTGTTACAAGAAGGCAATACCATTCCGTTTATTTCACGGTATCGAAAAGAAATGACGGGGAGCTTGGATGAAGTACAAATTCTGGCGATTCATGATGAATACCAAAAAGCTTCTGCATTACAAGAACGTAAAGAAGCGGTAGTTAAAGCAATTAGTGAACAAGAAAAGCTCACACCACAGTTAGAAAAACAAATTAGACAAGCACAAAAACTGCAAGATGTGGAAGATTTGTATTTGCCTTATAAGCAAAAGAAACAAACCAAGGCAATGATTGCCAAACAAAATGGCTTAGGACCATTAGCAAATTGGATTATGAATTTTCCAACTCAGGCATTAGCAAGCAAAGCGCAACAGTTTGTTAACCCGGATAAAACGATTGACACAAGCGAACAAGCATTAGAAGGCGCGCATGAAATTATTGCTGAAACAATTGGTGAAGCGGCCAACTTGCGCAGTTGGATTCGTAATTTTACGATTCAACACGCGACATTGGTGAGTGCGGTCAAAAGTAAAGGTGAGCAACTTGATGAAATGGGTGTTTATAAACAATATTATGAGTTTGAACAACCGGTCAACAAGCTTAGTTCTTATCAAATTTTAGCGATTAATCGTGGAGAAAAAGAAAAAGTTTTAGGTGTTAAAGTGGCGCTTGACACCACGTCAATTGAGAATTATTTGCATTTTAGATTAATTGGGCAACATGCAGATAGTGAAGCGACCGCATTTATTGAGGCGGCCTATGAAGATGCCTACAAACGTTTTATTGCACCTGCCATTGAGCGTGAATTGCGGCACGATTTAACGGATAAAGCACAGGAACAAGCCATTAAAGTATTTGGTGAGAATTTGTATCATCTGCTGATGCAGGCGCCACTTAAAGGAAAAGTCGTTTTAGGCTTTGATCCAGCGTATCGAACAGGCTGCAAGCTAGCCATCCTAGATGAGAATGGTAAATTTTTAGAAAAAGCAGTTATTTATCCGCATAAACCGGCACCGGAAGCCAAGCGACAACAGGCACAACAACAGTTAATTGATTTGATTGAAAAATATCAAGTAGAAATGATTGCGATTGGAAATGGTACAGCTAGTCGTGAATCAGAACAATTCGTGGCAGAAACATTGAAAAAGATTCAACGACCGGTTTATTATGTCATCGTAAATGAAGCGGGTGCTTCTGTTTATTCGGCTAGCCAAGAGGCTCGTGACGAATTTCCCGATTTACATGTTGAACAACGTAGTGCGATTAGTATTGGGCGCCGTCTGCAAGATCCACTGGCGGAGCTTGTTAAAATTGATCCAGAAGCAGTGGGAGTTGGTCAATATCAACATGATTTACCGAAGAAAGATTTGAATACACAACTTGATGCTGTGATTGAACGTGCGGTTAACCGGGTCGGAGTGAACTTAAATACTGCCAGTTATCAACTTTTGGAGCATATTTCTGGTTTAAGTAAAACAACGGCTAAAAATATTGTGAAGTACCGTGATGAAAATGGTCGCTATGATAATCGAAAACAACTAAAAAAAGTGCCCCGTTTGGGACCTAAAGCTTTTGAACAAGCGGTCGGTTTTCTGCGCATTATCGACGGTAGTAATCCTTTAGATAATACGGATATTCATCCAGAAAGCTATGGTGTAGCCGAAAAGGTATTGCAACTTGCAGGTGTAGATGAAACCCAGATTGGCCAACCTGCAACAGTACAAGAATTAAATCATGTTGATCATCAAGCTGTTTTGACTGCTAATGATCGGATTGGTGAAGAAACACTTGACGATATCATTGATGGCCTGAAAGTTCCTGGACGTGACTTGCGTGATGCCATGCCGGCACCATTACTGCGTAAAGACGTCCTGACGATGGAAGATTTGAAGCCGGGGATGGAATTACAAGGAACGGTACGCAATGTGGTTGAATTTGGCGCTTTTGTAGATGTCGGTGTTAAACAAGACGGCTTGGTGCATGTTTCAAAAATGAGTGCCAAATTTATTGATAATCCACGAAAAGTTGTTTCAGTTGGTGATATTGTGACCGTCTGGGTTGATTCAGTCGATGTTGACCGTCATCGTATTCAGTTAACAATGATTGATCCACAAAACTAAGAAGGTGCCAAATGACTGATATGCAATTGCAACACTTAGTTGAAGAGTGGTCGCTAGAATCATTTGGTCGCCCATTTAGTCATCGCGTATTTTTTAATAAACGGTTGCGAACTACGGGTGGACGCTATCATTTGCAAGATCATCATATCGATATTAATCCTAAAATGTTGACAGAATTTGATGAACAAAATTTAAAACGAGTTGTGCTACATGAACTTTGCCATTATCATTTGCACATGATGGGAAAAGATTATCAGCATCGTAGTTCAGCATTTAAAACATTGCTCAAACAAGTGGGTGGGGCACGTTATGCACCAACAATGCAAACAAAAGTGAAAAAAGTGGCATGTATTGTATATCAGTGTCAGCATTGTGGGGCAGTTGTTACACGACGGCGGCATTTTAATGTCCGTCGTTATCGCTGCGCTAAGTGTGGTGGTCGATTTAAATTATTGATAGAAGATTGAAAAAATCACGAATAAATCTGAAATCACCTTGTCTAACACGTGATTTTTTGCTATGATATTATTCGTTGATGCGGCGGTGGCGGAACTGGCAGACGCGCAAGATTAAGGATCTTGTGGTCAATTATGACCGTGGAGGTTCAAGTCCTCTTCGCCGCATAACTAAAGGCGCTCATACAATGATTAACATTGTGTGAACGCCTTTTTAATTGAAAAAATTTTTGAATTGTTTCCGTCTGTTGGTGTCAGCATTGTAACCGGTACCACATCTTTATTAGGTTCATAATGGCAAAATAATTGTGCTATAATCACGTTATTACATATATTGGGGGCTCTTACTATGGCAGTATTTCTATCTAGTATATCTGGAGTCCTAGTCATTTTAGTGATGGTTGCAGTGGGATACATATTGACTGAACGAGGTTGGTTTGATGATAAATCAGCCAAGTTAGTGTCACGGTTAGTTACACAGATTGCGTTGCCAGCCTACATGGTCACGACAATCATGAAAGACTTTACCGCCGACCAGCTAAAGACGCTTCTTCCAGATTTACGTTATCCAGTGGTTTCAATGCTGATTTTGTTTGCATTTTCGTTTGCTGTGATGCGGGTCATGCGCATTAAACAAGAACATGCTGGACTGTTTTCATCTATGTTTTTTAATTCCAATACAGTCTTTGTTGGTCTACCAATCAATTTAGCATTGTTTGGAGATAAATCATTGCCATATGTGTTAGTTTACTATATGGCAAACACGACTTTTTTCTGGACATTAGGTGTATGGCTGATTCAAAGAGATGGGATGGGCAAGGCCAAAATCAATGTATTAGAAACATTGAAAAAGATTTTCTCGCCACCATTATTAGGGTTTATGCTGGGAATCGTGTTAGTTGTTTTACACGTTAAGTTGCCACCATTTTTAGTTAGCGATTTGACTTACATTGGTGGCTTAACGATTCCATTATCAATGTTTTTCATTGGTATCGCAGTTTCAAATGCTGGAATCTCAAGGATGAGACTGACCAACGATTCCATCGGTATTTTACTGGGACGGTTTATTTTTGCACCTGCGTTAATGGCGTTATTAGTGATTCCAAGTTCAATGCCAATGTTAATGAAACAAGTTTTTATTTTACAAGCAGCAATGCCGGTAATGACGAATGCACCAGTAGTTTCTAAGTTATATGATGCAGATGCCGATTATGCGGCAATTATGGTTACTGAAACGACACTAATGAGTATTATTGTCGTGCCAATTTTAATGGTGATCATTAAAGCTATGGTTTAACAGGTTCTTTGTGACTTAGAAAGGGGTCAATCGTGAAAAAAACAGGATTATATATTGCATTTTCGACGTTGATGTTTAGCTTGATGGAAATTGTGTTGAAGTCGACAGGAGGTGCATTTAATCCAGTTCAGATTAACTGGTTAAGATTTTCAATTGGTGGGTTAGTCCTATTGCCTTTTGCAATATATGCTTTACGATTACAAGGCATTGTCATGCGGTGGTCAGATTTAAAGATCTTTGCATTGACCGGATTTATGTGTTTACTCATCAGTATGACACTGTACCAGTTAGCAATTATGTACGATCAAGCCTCAACAATCGCGGTGGTGTTTAGTTCCAATCCCGTGTTTGCATTAATCTTTTCATACGTGATTTTGCACGAAAGATTAGGACGAGCCAACTTGATTGCAGTCACAATTTCCTTGATTGGTCTTTTAATTATTGTTAATCCAACTCATCTGACAAACCCACTGGGATTAACATTAGGAATTTTGTCAGCTTTGACATTTGGGTTGTACAGTATTATTTCACGATATGGATCAATTAAACGAGGATTCAACGGAATTGTGATGACCTGTTTTACGTTTCTAGTGGGGTCAGTGGAACTATTTGTAGTTATTTTAATCACCCACATTCCTCCTGTTCGTCAGTCGTTCGCCCATATTGGCTGGCTCAAACAATTTAGTGCAATTCCAATTTTAACGAATGTGAACATGCATTATTTTTGGATCTTGTTTTTCATTGGCGTTTGCGTAACTGGTGGGGGCTTTGCCTTTTACTTTTTGGCAATGGAACGTTCCAATGTTTCAACCGCCTCGTTAGTGTTTTTTATTAAACCTGGGTTAGCACCTATTTTGGCAGCATTACTCATTGGCGAGAAAATCGCGCCAACAACAATTGTCGGGATTCTCGTAATTATTGCGGGATCAATTGTGACATTTGTTGGTAATCAACAACGTGAAAAAAGCGATAATATGCACCAAGCACACTCTAGATAACCAAAAAAAGAAAAAGTTCAAAATATTTTTAAATATTTTGAACTTTTTAACTTTCTTAAGAATACCTTAAGAACAACGTTCTATCCGCTTGGCGAAACATCTTTGTAACATTGGTCATCAATTGTAATATGAATGGTATGGTTTTGACATCTTGAACAGTTAGAATAGCACTCGTAGTTGCAAAACAATTAATACTAACATTAAAAAAACAAATCAGGAGTGATTATTATCAAAGCAGCAACAAAGAAAACATTAATCGGAACATTAGGTGCAGCAGGACTTTTCGTCGCTGGCGGACAAGTTACAGCACATGCTGATACTGTTAAGGTCAATGCAGGTGATACTGTTTGGGCTTACTCACAAAAATATCATGTATCAATTGATTCAATCGTTAAAGCTAACAAGTTAGCTGATGCTAACTTGATCATCTCTGGCCAAGAAATTAATATTCCTGGCGCCAAAGCTACTGATGATAACTCATCAGCTGCTTCAAGTACCGCTTCAGCTACTAGTCAAGCCGCACAAACAAGTGCTGCAACAACTAGTGCAGCTGCCAATACAGCCACTGCAACAGATACTCAATCTGCTACAGCCGCTCAAACTGGTGCAGCAACAGGTGCCGCTAATGGTTCAGCAACATACGGCAACGGCTCATCAGCATACAATGGTAATGGTGCAAGTGCACAACAACAATATGCTCCAGCTTCAAACACATCATCTGCAAGTGGTGACTGGAACTCATATTTAGGCCAACCATACAGCTGGGGTAACCTTGACTGCTCTGGTTTAGTTCAACGTGTTTATGGTAGCCGTGTTAACGGTCGTACAACATACTCACAACAATCAACTGGCGCACATAACTACAACGTATACGGTGCCCCTAAAGGTGCTTTAGTATTCTTTGGTAGTGACAGTTCTCCTTACCACGTAGGTATTTCAAATGGTGATGGCACATTTACTCATGCGCCACAACCAGGACAAAATGTTAAAGTTACTGCTATGAAGTATTACACACCTTCATACTACGTAATGCCTCGTTAATTAAAAATTTACCAATTTGACCACTTTCTTCGGAGAGTGGTTTTTTGTTGTAAAATACTGGTGAATAATCTTTAAGTGCGCTATTCTGAAATGCATAAGAGGGGGAAGACAGAATGTCTTTTTTGGTAATGATGCGGCATGGTGAAAGCCAAGCAAATCAGGATAATATTTTTACAGGTTGGAATGATGTGAAGCTAACAAAATTAGGCCACTTGCAGGCCCAGCAAGCAGCACAAAAAATTGCTTTGCAACAGTTGCTGTTTACAGATGTGCATTGCTCAATGCTCAAACGTTCCATTGTCACTGCTAACATTGTCTGTGAAGAATTGAATCAATTATATATTCCCATTCATAAAACATGGCGTTTAAATGAACGTCATTATGGTGCATTACGTGGATTAAATAAAGATGTTGTGAAGCAACAATATGGAGCAAAACAAGTGGCATTGTGGCGCAGAAGCTACGCTGCGGTACCACCACAGTTAAACCAACCAGATCATGATCGTAGGTACGAGCGTTTGGGTTTGAACGAACCGCTGGGCGAAAGTTTGCAAATGACAGAGGCCCGCATTTTACCTTATTGGAACGATCACATTGCTGGAGCGTTGTTGGATGGTCACAATCAACTACTCGTAGCGCATGGCTCAACCTTGCGTGCATTGATCAAATTTTTAGATCAGATTCCAGATGATCAAATTGATCATGTAGAAGTTAATAATGGTGAGCCAATTATGTATGAATTCGATGAGCATTTAAATATATTGTCGAAACAATTTTTATAAAATTAAAATTTAATTAGAAAATTCTTTGAAATATCACATTTTTTGTGCTAGGATAATAACAACTTGATAGAAAAGCAATGCGTTAATGAGGACCACGACTTAATAATAATAGCGATCTCGGATGGTGCAAGCGAGAAATAGGTTAAGTCAATCACCTCACAGCACTTTTTATAAACGTGATGATTAACTAGTAATAAAAAGCGGAGGAATCTCCGATATCAATTATCTGTCATAGATAAAGTTTTGCTTGGTAACAAGTAAAAGATGATAAAGGTGGTACCGCCACATTGGCCCTTTTAAACGATTTGTTTAAAAGGGTTTTTCTGTCAAAAAAATACATAGTTTCAAAGGAGAGAATACATATGAAATTTACAGTTGTTGGTGCAGGCGCAATGGGATTACGTTATGGTGTTTTATTAAAGGACGCAGGCAATGAGGTTGATTTTGTTGATGGTTGGGAAGAACATGTCGAAAAAATGCGTGAACAAGGTGGCGTGTATGTTTCTCGTGATCATGAAGACAAGCATTTAGTAGATGTCGATGTTTATTATCCAGAAGAATATGATGGCAATCCTGATTGTTACATTTTCTTTTTAAAGCAAATGCAATTAGCTGATATGTTGAAACGTTGTGAACACTTCTTTAAACCAAACCAATATGCCTTTACTTGTATGAACGGCATGGGACATGTTGAAAAACTATTACAATACTTTAAACCAGAAAAATTAATCGCAGGGACTGCATTAGTTGCGACAGTGCTAAACGGACCTGGTGATGTTGACTTCATCGGTAAGCGTGGTGCAGGTAGTATGAATATGGCTAATTACACTGAAGAACCTGATGATTTTACGCATGCATTATTTGATGAATTAAAGAAAGCTCAATTCAATCCAAACTTAACGACTAATTTCAGAGGAACACTGTTAGCCAAAGTGGTCTTCAACTCAGTGGTCAATACATTGTGCACCATGTTTGAAATGACAATGGGTGAGTATGCCGCTTATGAAGGTGCAGATGAAATGAGTCGTCAACTGATTGACGAAGCATACGATGTATGTGAACGCGATGGTGTTAAGATGATTAATACCCGCGAAGAAGAATTAGAAAGTGTGGATTATGTTAGCAAGGTTGCTAATCCACTTCACTACCCATCAATGTATCAAGACATGCACAATTATCGCCCAACTGAAGTTGACTACATCAATGGTTACTTGGTTAAAATGGGTGAAAAACATGGTTACAATGCCAAAACACATCGCTTTTTGACTCATGAAGTTCATTTAGCTGAACTTGGAAAGAAACGAGAATTGGCAGCCAAACAAAAAGCCAATAAACAAACAGCAACAGCATAATAAAAAATCCTAATCCAAATCGGATTAGGATTTTTTATTATGCTAAGGCACCCATAGGATCCCAAGGTTTTAACAGCACAGGTTCTTGTGCTTGAACTTGTTTTTGTTCATTGCTCAAATATTTCTTATTAATCACGACTTGGTAACAATATTCATCAAGCCAAGCATCGCTCATCACAAAGTAGCCTTTGGTTCCAACTTTTGGGCCCCATGAATTTTCAACTTTCCATTTAGTTGGTTTGCCGTCAACGAGATCAACGCCGGTCAAAACCATGGCATGTGTCATCATACTTTCGCCAAAGTCTAAACGTTGTGCTTTGGTCATGTCTAAACTGGTATCGAATAAATCATTTTTGGCGTAAACATTAAGGTCCATAATACCTTGTTGTCGTTCAGAACTTTGACCCACATCACAACCAAACCAAACACTTTCACCATCTTGAAGCTGTTTGATAGCTAATTGTTTGAAATCATCAATTGCTAAGTTAAGGTGTTTAACTTCACGACCACCAACAACATTACCTAACATATCAACCGTGTAGGTTTGGTTGTAGGGTTTATCATCAGTCGGGGCGTTAATAATTGAAACATAGTCATCAAGATTCCAGCCGACATATTTTTTGAAGAAGGTTTGTGGTGTGAGATTTTGTTCGAGATGGTATTGGTGATTATCGTCTTGATATTCAAAATCAAATGTCGTTGGTGGTTCACCAAAACTATAAGTCAAAATCCGATAAACTGCAGATAACATTTCTGAACGAGTTTGATTCAATTGTTCATCAGAAGCGTTTTGAGCAACTAAATCACGTAATGTAATGGCATCTTTACGTAATTTACGATTTAAAACAGTATTAATTTCATTTGATTTTGATGAATTATAGGTTTCAGGCATGACGCTTTGTGGCACAACGCCGTACTTTTCGATCAAGGCACACAGCATATCCCATTGGCCACCATCTTGTTGAGGGGTTGCCATTAGCCATGCGACTTCACGACTGTCGACCCCTTTATCAGCTGTTTTTAAAACATTTTCATAAAAGTAGTTCGCCTTTTCAAATTTATCCCAGAAAAAAGTATAGGATTGAGATAATTCAAATTTTTTAAGACTAAATTTAGTAGCCATGTCGTGGCGCATTGTATTTAATGCGGCAAACATCCAACAACGACCAGATTGCTTTTGGTTGGAAACATCGCCGGTATCTAAATCAATTGAAAATACAGGTGTAGTGTCGGCAGCAGCATGCCAGTCATAGCTACTAGCTAAAATACCGTTTTTTGTAACGGTTCGTTCATTAACTTTTGCTTCTGGGTGCTTTGCTAAATCTTGTTGATACTGTTCTAATTGGGTTTGTGTAATTTTAAAAGTCAATTTCTCCACTCCTTTTAGGATTAATAACTCCTTTATTGTACTTCATGTCAGTGATATCAGTAAAATATTTCACCTAAATTGTAAATGATGATGCATTTTTGTATTTATTTAGTGGTAATAAAAAAGAAACCTGACAAACAGGTTTCTAGTTGATTATCGCGCTTGTAAAACTTCTGGGCCTGATTGGCGACCCACGATGACTGTATTAACTCGGTTTAAGAAGAAACCATGTTCAACAACGCCCACCATCTTAATTAATTCATCGGCCATCGCAAATGGATCATCGATTTTGTGGAGATGTAAATCGATCACATAATTTTTTTCATCAGTCAGGAATTTTTGATCGCCATTCATTCTAAATGATGGTTCGTAACCTTTTTCCTTGAGTCGATTGAAAACTTGGCCACTGCCAAATGGAACAACTTCCACTGGTAATGGGAATTTACCAAGTTGGTGAACCATTTTACTTTCATCAACAATCCACATGATCTTGTCTGAATTTGTAGCAACGATTTTTTCCCATAAGTGGGCACCGCCACCACCTTTAATACCTTGAAATTGATCATCAATTTCATCAGCACCGTCGATGGTTAAATCGATATGATCAACTTCATCAATATCTTTAATTGTGATTCCTAGACTTTCAGCTTGCTTCGTTGTTCGCAGTGACGTGGTGACACCTACAATATTAAGGTGTTCTTTGGCAACCCGTTCACCTAAAGCATCCACCATGTAACGAACAGTTGAACCAGTTCCGAGACCGACAATCATGCCGTCCTTAACGTATTCAACAGCTTTAGTTCCAACTTGTTTCTTCAATTCATTTTGATCCACAATCAATTCTCCCTTTCTTAATTAAAACGATCTTCCGGTTTCAACAACTTTTGGTAATCAGGCTGTTGCTCAAATTGTCTTTTGGCATATGGGCACAGCAACTGAACTTTTAAGTGATGTTGTTCAGCATATTTCACGAATTCATCAACTAAAACTGCAGCGATATTTTGACCGCGAAAAGCCGGATTCACAAATGTGCGTTCCACCACAACCGAGGATGGGTTGGCATCATCGATTGCTGGGAAAACAATTTCACCAATTAATTGATGATCGCGATTTTCAGCAAAGATTCTGTTGGATTCATATTGAAATTCCACTAATCCACCTCCAAAAGTTATTAACTCCTTAACTTTAAACGTTTTTGCAATTCATTGTCAATATCTACGATAAACTAGTATGATTGAACCGCTATCTCCTTTATAATAAGGTAGTTACTATTAATTTGAGGTGAATAACATGACACGGGGATTTGAAGTCGTTTCAACAAAACAAGATCAAGCCATTAATTTACCAAAGCGACAAACCAAAAATGCCGCTGGTTACGATTTTGAAAGTGCACAGGATTTTGTATTACCTTCCATTTGGAAACTCAATTTTATCAAGATTTTTAGATTATTGCTGAATAAAGATCAATTAACTGATGCTGATTATGAAGCAGCTAACCAAACCTTAAAACCATTATTGGTGCCAACAGGTATTAAAGCTTATATGGGCGACAGTGAATTTTTATTACTTGCCAATCGTTCAAGTGGTCCAATCAAACGGCGATTGATTTTACCAAATGGAATCGGCGTAGTTGATGCGGATTACTACAATAATGAAAGTAATGAAGGTGAAATCTTTTTCCAATTATTAAATTTTGGCGTTAGAGATGTCACCATTAAAAAAGGTGACCGCATTGGCCAAGGAATTTTCATGCCATTTCTGATTGCGGATGGTGAAAGCCAACCAATGAACGAACGTAAAGGTGGATTTGGATCAACAAAACACTAATGTTAAATTCCGATTAACCTTTCACGTACAATCTACCGTTTATAGCGGTTATGATACAATAAAAACAATCAATTTTAGGAGGAATATTAATGGCGAAAATAAAAACACAATATGTTTGTCAAAATTGTGGCTACAGTTCGCCACGCTTTTTAGGTCGTTGCCCAAATTGTGGTGAGTGGAATTCATTGGTGGAGGAGCAAATTGCCCCCAGTACATCAGCCACGCCACGTAGTCAAAGCTTTAGTGGTACAAGGGCCACACCAACTAAAATTGATGAAATTAAAATGGGTACCACGCCACGAGTGAAAACAAGCCTAGATGAGTTAAATCGCGTTTTAGGCGGTGGAATTGTCCCAGGTTCGCTCATTTTAATTGGTGGTGATCCAGGCATTGGAAAATCGACGTTACTCTTACAAGTCTCAGGTCAATTAAACGATACTGGTGGAACTGTATTGTACGTTTCAGGTGAAGAAAGTGCCGCACAGATTAAACTGCGGGCACAACGGTTGGATGTGACGGGTGATCGTTTTTACGTTTACCCAGAAACAGATATGACCAGCATCGAAGCGGCGATTGAAGAAATGCATCCGGATTATGTGATTATTGATTCCGTTCAAACGATGGCAGCCCAAGGTGTTGATTCAGCAGTTGGGAGTGTGTCACAGATTCGAGCGGTGACCGCCCAATTGATGAGAATTGGTAAGAATAATAATATTACCATCTTCATCGTGGGCCACGTCACTAAGGGAGGTGCGATTGCGGGTCCTAAAATTTTGGAACATATGGTGGATACCGTCTTGTATTTTGAGGGCGATTTGCATCATACTTACCGCATTTTAAGATCAGTTAAAAATCGCTTTGGCTCTACTAACGAATTAGGTATTTTCGAAATGCAAGAGGGCGGCCTAAAAGAGGTGGCTAATCCATCAGAGATCTTTTTAGAAGAAAGATTGAAGAATGCCACAGGCTCCGCCATCGTTGTTTCAATGGAAGGTACCCGACCGATCTTAGTGGAAATTCAAGCCTTGATTACGCCAACGGTGTTTGGTAATGCGCAAAGAACAGCCACCGGGTTGAGTCGTAATCGCGTTTCACTACTGATGGCCGTGTTAGAAAAAAGAGCTAATCTGATGTTACAAAACCAAGATGCCTATTTGAAGGCAGCCGGTGGCGTCAAATTAGATGAACCTGCGATCGATTTAGCGATTGCAATGAGCATTGCGTCTAGTTATCGTGACAAAGGAACGCAACCAACGGATGCATTTGTCGGTGAAGTGGGCTTGACAGGTGAAATTCGACGGGTTAGTCGCATTGAGTCACGGGTGGCCGAAGCAAAGAAGTTAGGTTTTGAACGCATTTTTGTGCCGAAAAATAACTTGGCTAACTGGACACCACCAAAGGGTATTCAAGTGGTAGGATTAACCACTTTAAGTGAGGCGTTGAACCTCGCCTTAAAATAATGAGAAAGGAGGGTTAGTATGAGAAAACATATTATTCGAATTTTATTTACCGTTATTGGGGCTGCACTCGGGTTTTACTACTTGCCTGTTTTGTGGTTGGCAATTGGATTCAAATTTAATGGTGCATTGCTATTATTTATTGATGTTTTAATTGGCGCAATTATTTTTTGGTTATTATCTTATGCATTACAAAATTCTGTGATTCGATTATCAAATAAAATTGAAGTTTATCTAGAAAAACAAAGTCCGATTTACCTATTATCTGGAAGTATGTTAACCATTGTCGGCCTTGTTTTAGCAGTGCTATTATCGATTCCACTGTGGAATTCACACGTACCAGTGCTTGATAATGTGATTCCAGTAGTTTTGATGATTATTTTTGGTTATTTTGGATTCCGTTTGGGTACGACCAGATTAGATGACTGGCGCACGTTGTTTCAATTTAAACGGACGCCTAAAGATGCTGATGAACGACAAAGTCTCATCACCAAAAAAGATGATAACTATCACCACTATAAAATTTTGGATACGAACATTTTAATCGATGGGCGTATCTATGATTTGGTCAAAACAGGCTTTATTGAAGGAACATTATTAGTGCCTAATTTTGTGTTGTATGAATTACAATACATTGCTGATTCAAGCGATAGTATCAAACGCGTGCGTGGTCGTCGTGGTTTAGATATTTTAAATAAGCTTCAAAATGAAAAAATTGTGCCAATTGAGATGTATGAACAAGATTTTGAGGATATCCCTGAAGTTGATAGTAAATTAATTCAATTAGCCAAAGAAATTGATGGTGTGATTGTCACAAACGATTACAATTTAAACAAGGTGATTCAGTTCCAAAATGTGCAAGTCATGAACATTAATGCGTTGGCAAAATCACTGAAGCCACGTGTCATTCCTGGTGAGGAACTAAATGTGATGGTTGTTAAAAACGGAACTGAACGACAACAAGGAGTGGCTTATTTGGATGATGGCACAATGGTCGTGGTCGAAGACGGTCGCTACTACATGAATGAACACATTCAAGTGGAAGTCACAAGTGCTTTACAAACGGATGCTGGTCGGATGATTTTTGCCAGACCTATCCATTCAACTAAGGGCATTAATGATCATCATGAAACAAAAGATGAGTCAACTCACAAGGACTAACGGCTTTCCCCTTTTATTTTTAGGGCAGAACTTGTAAACTGGATAATGAGTCACAAAAATGATGAATAAATGAAAGAGGCGTAACAATTGGCTAAAAGTAACATTCGTGTGCGGTATGCACCTAGTCCTACTGGACATTTACACATTGGTAATGCGCGAACAGCATTATTTAACTATCTTTTTGCTCGTCATAACAAAGGGACGTTCGTTATTCGAATTGAAGACACGGATACCAAACGTAACATTCAAGATGGTGAAAGAAGTCAATTAGATAATCTTAAATGGTTAGGACTTGATTGGGATGAGGGCCCAGACATCGGTGGCGATTTTGGTCCTTATCGTCAATCAGAACGTAAAGAGATTTATGTTAAATTAATCAATCAACTTCTCGAAGAAGGCAAAGCTTACAAGTCGTATCGTACAGAAGAAGAACTTGAAAGTGATCGTGAAGCACAAAAAGCACGTAAAGAAATGCCACACTACGAATATGAATATGCGGGCATGTCTGAAGATGAAATTCAACAGGCCCAAAAAGAAGCTGAAGAAAAAGGCTTAACACCCGTTGTTCGTTTTAGAGTACCCAAGGATCACACGTATGCCTGGGATGATATTGTTAAGGGCAATGTTTCGTTTGAGTCAGATACCATTGGTGGCGACTTTGTCATTCAAAAACGTGACGGAATGCCAACTTATAACTTCGCGGTTGTAGTGGATGATCATTTGATGGAAATTACGCATGTATTCCGTGGAGATGACCATGTTGCAAATACACCTAAGCAATTAATGATTTATGACGCATTCGGCTGGAATGCACCAAAATTTGGTCACATGAGCTTAATTATTAACAGTGAAACTGGTAAGAAATTAAGTAAACGTGATGAATCAGTCTTACAGTTTATTGAACAATACCGTGATCTGGGTTACTTACCAGATGCAATGTTGAACTTCATTGTGTTGCTTGGTTGGTCACCAGTTGGCGAAGATGAGATTTTTACTCGTCAAGAATTCATCAAAATGTATGATGAAACGCGCTTGAGTAAATCACCTGCCGCATTTGATGGTAAAAAATTGGAATGGATTAATAATCAGTATATGAAGCAAGCTGATGAAGATCGCGTTTTTGATTTGGCTTTACCACAATTGATTAATGCTGGATTACTCGAAAAACATCCAAGTCCTGAAAAATTAGAATGGGCACGTAAACTCATTAGTTTATTTAAACGTGAAGTGAGTTATGCGCGCGAAATGGTCGAATATACCAAACCATTCTTCCACGGCCCAGCCCAAATCAATGACGAAGCCAGAGAAGAAATTTCAGCAGATACAGCATTGACCGTGATTAAAGAATTTGCAGATCGTGTTGAGAAATTGGACTATATGGATACCGTTCAAATTTTGAAGACGATAAAATCAATTCAAAAAGACACTAAAATTAAAGGACGCAAATTATGGATGCCAATCCGAATTGCGGTCACACATGAAATGCATGGACCAGAATTACCAGAAGCAATTGAATTAATTGGCCAAGAAAAAACAATTGCAAACTTAAAAGAAATGATTTCTGAATTAAGTTAATCATGATACTTAAGGAGACGAGGATTACCCTCGTCTTTTTGTTTGGCCTAGGACAAGAAGCCTGCTAGACTATTGGTCAAAGATAGTCCATAATTAAACGGTAATGGCTATGTTAAAATAGCAGTATCTAGACCAAAATAAGGGGCGAATACAATGCTCAAAATATTCAATACATTGAGTCGTAGCAAGGAAATTTTTAAACCACTAACTGAGGGTCAGGTTAATATGTATGTGTGTGGACCAACGGTCTATAACTACATTCATATTGGTAATGCGCGCAGTGCGATTGCCTTTGATACAGTTAGACGATATTTAGAATTTTCCGGCTATCAAGTTAATTACGTCTCCAACTTTACAGATGTGGACGATAAAATGATCAAAGCGGCTAAGGAGCAACAAATTACTGTGCCACAATTAGCTGATAAATTTATTGCGGCCTTCATGGAAGATACCACTGCTTTAAATATTGAGCCCGCCACGATGCACCCAAGGGCAACTGAAAACATTCCTGAAATTATTAATTTTGTCAGTGACTTGATTGATAAGGGTTATGCTTATGAGGTGGACGGCGACGTCTATTATCGCGCCAAAAAATTTGCCCAGTATGGTGAGCTTTCACATCAACCAATTGATGAACTAGAAGTTGGTGCCAGTCAACATGTCGATGAAGCTGAATTTGCCAAAAAAGAGGATCCCATCGACTTTGCGTTGTGGAAAGCGGCTAAGCCTGCTGAAATTTCGTGGGACTCACCATGGGGACCAGGACGCCCTGGTTGGCACATTGAATGTTCAGTGATGTCCACCAAGTATTTGGGTGATCATTTTGACATTCATGGTGGCGGCCAAGATCTGACATTTCCACATCATGAAAATGAAATTGCTCAAAGTGAAGCAAAAACGGGACAAACTTTTGCTAACTATTGGATGCATAATGGGTTTGTCACAGTCGGGGATGAAAACGAAAAAATGAGTAAATCGCTCGGTAATTTCGTGACTGTCCACGATATTATTAAGGAAATTGATCCACAAGTGATTCGCTTCTTTATGGCTACCACGCAGTATCGCCGGCCAATTCAATATAATCATGCCAACATTGTCGATGCTCAAAACAACCTAGCCCATATTCAAACAACATTTGAAAATTTGAAGTATCGTGAGCAGGATGCAAATGCTGGTAGCTCGGCTGCTATCACCCAAGATGTGCAAGATCTACGACAAAAATTTATTGAAGCAATGGATGATGACTTTAATGTGCAAAACGCAATTACAGTTGTCTACGAATTAGTTAAACAAGCCAATGTCTACTCGCAACAAACAACTGTATTAGCAGAAAATTTACGATTATTTGAAGAGACGTTGACTCAGTTAGTTAGTATTTTTGGCGTACAACTCAAATCAAATGAATTAGATGATACTGAAATTGAAGATTTGATTGAGCAAAGAAATCAAGCACGACGAGATAAAAATTTTGCGCGCAGTGATGAAATTCGTGATCAACTAAAAGCACAAGGGATTATTTTAGAAGACACACCACAAGGAACAAGGTATAGGAAGGTATAATGACACAAATTGATTATCAACAAGTGAGCGGGATTGCATTAGCGTATTTAGGGGATGCAGCCTATGAAGTATTTGTCAGACAACATTTGATTGAAATGGGGCTGACAAAACCGACTAAATTGCATCATCAGGCAACCCACTATGTTTCAGCCAAAGCACAAGCAGCACTAATCGATCTGATGAAAACAGACGATGTGTTAACTGAAACTGAATGGGAATACTTTAAACGTGGGCGTAATGCTAATAGTCATACCCACGCTAAAAATTCGTCGGTATTAACATATCGGATTTCAACCGGATTTGAAGCCGTAATGGGTTTCTTAAAGTTAAGTGATGAAACGCGCTTAGCACAATTGGCTCAATGGTGCATTGAACAAGTAGACGCAAGGAGAACTGCTCATGAAAAATGAATCGGAAAATAAAGATTTTATTATTGGCAGACATCCAGCTGTCATGGCGTTAAAATCTGATCAAGAAATTAATAAAGTGTTTATCCAAGAAGGCCTTAAGTCAGACGCCATTCAAGAAATTGTGCAACTCGCTAAACAAAGACGATTAGTGATTTCTAACGTTCCCAAGACAAAACTGGAGCAAATGACAAACCACCAAAATCATCAAGGAGTGGTGTTAGCAATCTCAGCATATGAGTACGCTAGCATTGACGATTTATTTGCAAATGCCCAAAAAAAGCAAGAAGCACCATTTTTCTTGATGCTTGATAATCTGGAAGATCCACATAACCTCGGCTCAATTTTAAGAACCGCTGACGCTGCCGGCGTACACGGAATCATTATTCCTAAAAGAAGAGCAGTTGGCTTAACGAGCGTAGTAGCCAAAACATCTACAGGCGCCATTGAGTATGTGCCAGTAGCACGTGTGACAAACCTAGTGCAAACAGCTAAAGAATTACAACAACGCGGCGTATGGCTATTTGGAACTGACATGAAAGGCACCGATTACCGCCATTGGGACGCGACTGGCGCAGTTTGTTTAGTGATCGGTAATGAAGGAAAGGGCATTTCACCATTGTTGAAAAAAACAGTGGACGATATGGTTTCAATTCCGATGGTTGGTCACGTTCAAAGCTTAAATGCCAGTGTGGCAGCCAGCTTATTGATTTATCAAGGTTATAATTCGAGACACCCACTAAATTAACGCTGTAACGAGGACAATTAAATGGCAAAAAAAGTATCCATTAAAGATGTAGCTAGTGCCGCTGGTATCTCTATTACCACCGTTTCACAAATTTTAAATGGTAAGGGGAATCGTTTTAGTAACGATACCAAGGCCAAAGTGCGTCGAATTACTGAGGAATTGGGCTATGTTCCCGATTACAGTGCAAGGCGCATGACAGGAAACACGAATCCGATTATTGGTGTCATTGTCCCCAAATTGAGCAATCCATTTTTTACGTCCTTTATTGCTGGTGTTCAAGCGCAATCCTATGAAAAAAATGCGATTCCAATCGTTTTTGGTAGCAATCGGAGTACCTCATTAGAGAGTTATTATCTGAAAGTGCTAGTTGAACAAGGTACTGATGGCGTTATTATTACGAATCCAATGATTACCCACGAAGATGTTAATGACGTGTTGCGTAAAAATGATATTCCGTACTTACTGTTGGATCAAAAAACTCCTCGTGAAAATGAAGATCATATTGGTGTGGATGATTATTTGGGCGGTCAGATGGTTGCCCAACATTTAATTAATAAAGGCCATCAAAAAGTCACAGTTTTAATACCGAATTTAATGACCACCAATATATCTCGGCGAATTAAAGGGTTTAAAGCGGTATTTGAACAAAATGGCATTGAGTTGACTGATAGGCAATTTATTGAAACCCAGCTAAGTAAAAGTGGCGGTTATCAGGCAACCGATGTTTTTTTAGCGACTGGCGCCACGGCTGCTTTTGCAATTAATGATGAAGTGGCCATTGGTCTAATTAGAGGTCTTCATGAAAGGCATTATGAAGTACCCGCAGACTATTCAGTGATTGGCTATGATGGCATTGATCTGGGTAAATATGTGACTCCTAAATTAACGACTGTCTCACAGCCGGTTTTTAGAATGGGTCAAATTGCTGCTGAAATTGTCCTTAAACGAATTACGAATCGATATTTAAAGCCACAGATGGTTGAGCTGCCACTCGAGCTTGTACCGGGTGAAAGTGTTGCTGACATTGGAAAAAAATTAAAAAAATAGTAATTCGCATCCGAACATTTGTAAGCCCTTTCATTTTGTGCTAGTCTTTTAGATAGGCAAAGTAAAACGTTTTAATACTGAACCGATAAACCGTAAAACGAGAGGAAAAAGTCTCATGAAAAAGACACAAGTAATCAATTCGCACTTGTCTAGAGTGATTAGTAACATGGGCCATATGGATCAGTTAGCAATTGGTGACGCTGGTATGCCCGTACCCAGTCAAACTGAAAAAATTGATTTGGCATTGAGTAAAAATTTGCCAAGCTTCATCGATGTTTTAAAAAATGTTTTAAATGAACTTGAGGTCCAAGAAATTATTTTAGCCGAGGAAATTAAAACGGTTAATCCTGACCAGTTAAGTGCTGTTCAAGCACTGTTTCCTGATACGAAGACAACGTTTATTCCTCACGAAGAAATGAAAAAGGAACTTACCAATACAAAAGCATTTGTACGAACGGGTGAAATGACATCCTATTCAAATATTATTTTGGTGAGTGGAGTCACTTTCTAAAACGAAATGGAGGTTGAAAAATGCAAGTTGAAATGAAGAATATTTCAAAAGCATTTGGATCTAACAAGGTTTTACGTGACGTTAATTTTTCAATACATGCCGGTGAAGTTCATGCTTTGATGGGTGAAAATGGTGCTGGAAAGTCGACGTTAATGAACATTTTAACCGGATTATTAGACCATGATGGTGGTGAAATTCTAGTTGATGGCAACCAGACTGAATTCAAGAATGCCTTGGATGCTGAACAGCATGGGATTGCTTTTATCCACCAAGAAATGAATAATTTTGGTGAAATGTCAGTTGTTGAAAACATGTTTTTGAACCGTGAAATAAAAAAAGGTTTTGGCATGCTTGATATGAAAGAAATGAAAAAGCAGGCTAAGGAAGCATTAAGCAAATTAGGCGCTGATATTTCTGTTGATGTTCCTGTTGGCAGTCTCAGTGTTGGACGCCAACAAATGATTGAAATTGCAAAATCATTGATGAACAAAACGCAGGTGTTGATTATGGATGAACCAACCGCTGCATTAACTGAAAATGAAATCGACAAACTATTTGGAATTATTGATTCCCTTCGTAAACAAGGTGTTGCTATTATTTATATTTCTCATCGAATGGAAGAAATTTTCAAAATTAGTGATCGCGTAACAGTGATGCGTGATGGATTATCAGTTAATACGTATCAGACAAGCGAAACAGACGTTAAAACAATTGTGCATGACATGGTTGGTCGTGACATGGGTGATTTTTATCCGGATCGTCACGCCAAGTTTGGCGATGTTCTTTTAAAAGCTGAAGACTTAACGCGAAATGGTGTCTTTAAAAATGTTAACTTCGAAGTTCATTCTGGTGAAATACTAGCCTTTTCAGGACTAATGGGCGCTGGTCGAACTGAAATTATGCGTGCCATCTTTGGTATTGATAAATTGGACAGCGGCAAGCTCTTTATTAAGGGGCAAGAAGTTAAAATTACTAGTCCGGAAGCAGCCATTAAAAATAATATCGGGTTTGTGACAGAAGACCGTAAAGACGAAGGGCTCATCTTAGATGCCACATTGTCGGATAATATTGATTTGCCAAGTATTAACGGTTTTGTCAAACACGGCTTTATTGATAAAAAAGCAGATCAAGACTTTGTGGAGATGTTAATCAAGCGTCTGGGTGTTAGAGCACAAAGTCCGCAAGATTTAGCGCAAAGCCTATCTGGTGGGAATCAACAAAAAGTTGTTTTGGCCAAGTGGGTTGGTTCCGGCTCACAAGTCTTAATTCTCGACGAACCGACACGAGGTGTCGACGTTGGAGCTAAACGTGAAATATATGATCTGATGAATGAATTAACCGACCGTGGTACTGCCATTATCATGGTTTCAAGTGATTTGGATGAAGTCTTAGGATTTAGTGATAATATTGCAGTCGTCTATGAAGGTAAAATTCAAGGGGAAATCGCCACAAAAGATGCAACTCAAGATAAAGTGATGACTCTTGCAACAGGAGGAAACCTCGATGAATAATACGGAAGCAAAGAAAAAATTTAACATTGGTGAATTTTATACTAAATTAGGACCACTAACTGCGCTACTTGTGCTTGTTATTTTAGTTAGTATTCTGAATCAATCATTTTTAAATGTTAATAACTTAATGAACTTATTTCAGCAAACCTCAATTAATGCCATTATTGCCTTTGGGATGCAGTTTGTTATTTTAACATCAGGAATTGATTTGTCTGTTGGTTCAATTCTCGCATTAAGCGGTGCGTTTGCGGCTCAAATGATTTTGATGGGCATGCCACCGATCTTAGCGTTCATTATTGGCATCATTTGTGGGGCCGTTTTTGGTGCCTTTAATGGATTACTGATTGCATATGGGAAAGCTGCACCATTCATCGTGACGTTAGCTACGATGTCAGTGTTTAGAGGTGCTACCTATGTGTTAACAAATGGTAATCCAATCACCGGTCCCAAAATGAATAACAGTTTTTCATTTCAGTTTTTAGGTCAGGGATATTTATTTGGGATCCCGTTCCAGGTTTATATCATGATTGTGTTATTCGCGATTTGTTACTTCCTGTTGCATAAGACGACGTTTGGTCGTAAGACTTACGCCATTGGTGGTAACGAACGAGCTGCGTTTGTGGCTGGTGTCAACACAAAGAAAATGTTGATTTGGATTTACACAATTGCTGGCTTTTTAGCTGCCGTTGCTGGAATGGTGTTGACTTCACAACTTGCTTCTGCACAACCAGATGCTGGTACTGGTTATGAAATGGATGCCATTGCTGCTGTTGTTTTAGGTGGAACGTCCCTTGCCGGAGGGAAAGGTAAAATGTTTGGAACTCTGGTAGGTGCCTTGATTATCGGGGTACTAAACAACGGTATGAACTTACTTGGGATTTCTAGTTTCTATCAACAAATTGTCAAGGGTATTGTTATCTTAATTGCGGTTCTATTAGATCGCAAAGAATCGCAAAATTAATGGAGGGCTTTAAGATGAAAAAAGGAACTAAACGGTTATTAAGTTTATTTACAATTTTCGCAGCATTTTTACTAATTGTTTCAGGTTGTGGAGGAGCATCTGTCGGCAATAAGAGTGGTAACTCAAAAGTAACAAAGAAAGCTGCCAAGAACGTTAAGATTGGTGTTTCACTTTCAACACTCAGTAACCCATTTTTCGTTGACGTAAAAAAGGGTATTGATAATGAAGCTAAGGCGAACGGCTCAAAGGTTCAAACTTTTGATGCTCAAAATGATAGTTCAAAACAAAATAACCAAATCTCTGATTTGATTACGAAAAAAGTGGACGTTATCATTGTTAACCCAGTTGACTCAGACGCAATTGTTCCAGCTGTCAAAAAAGCAAATAATGCTGGTATTCCAGTAATTGCTTGTGACCGTGGTTCAAATGGTGGGACATTATTGACCACCGTTGCTTCTGATAACGTAAAAGCAGGTAAAATGGCTGCCGAATTCTTACAAAAACAAGTTGGTAACAAAGCTAAAGTTGCTGAACTTGAAGGAACACCAGGTGCCGATGCTGCTGTTCAACGTGGAAAAGGATTTAACACTGCTATCAAAGGTAACTTAGACTTAGTAACAAAACAAAGTGCTAACTTTGATCGTGCCAAAGGTTTGAACACGACTCAAAATATTTTACAAGCTCATTCAGATATTAAAGGTATTTTTGCTCAAAACGACGAAATGGCACTTGGTGCTGTTAAAGCTGTTAAGGGTCAAGATATTAAGATCGTATCGATTGACGGTACTCCAGACGGTTTAGCCGCTGTTAAGAAAGGTGAACTAACTGGAATTATTGCACAACAACCTAAGACAGAAGGTAAATTAGCTGTTAAGGCTGCTTACAAGCACTATCAAGGCAAGAAAGTTTCAAAGACGATTGCCTCACCAATTCATTTGGTTAAATCTCCTAACGCAAAATAAGGTTAGGGTTGATAGAAAATTAAACTAGAAATAATTCAAAAGTCTTTTGAATTAAAACGAGCAATTCTGCGATGAATTGCTCGTTTTTTTTATTTATTTGGAGATTATAAAATGATTTTAAGTCAAAATAGCATTGATTTATCATTATTTGCTGAAATTATCTTAAACACGTGTTTGCTTGATAGCCATTTTACTTCCGGTATATTGAATGTTGTTATTATTCATAAATTTACAAACTAAGGAGCGACCATGAAGAATTTTATCGAGTATGAAGTTTCAGATGCAGAATTAATAGATCAATTTATTACGGGCAATCCAAATAGTTTTGCAGAACTATTTGAGCGCTATACGCCCTTGGTGGCAAAATATCATCGTCAGTATCATTTTCAACACATTGACAAAGATGACTGGTATCAAGAAGCGCGAATTGTGTTATTAAAAACGTGTCGCCGTTATAAAAAAGAAAACGGTGTGCATTTTGCCTATTATTTTAAAATGAACTTACGGAATCGTGTGTTTGATTTGATTAGACAAGAAAATGCCAAAAAACGAGTCAAGGACAGTCAACAGGTTTCGTTGGAACAAGATGAAGAGAAACAAGCTGAAATTTTGGTAGATACCTGTCATTGCATGCCTGATGAACGACTGTTTTGTGATGATCAAATGCAGGAATTTTTAACACACTGTTCTCGATTTGAAAAAGCAGTTTTTTCATTGTTATCTAGCGGGTACTTACCTGAAAAAATTGCTAATGTTTTAAAGTGTGAGCCGACTAAAGTGAAACGTGCTATTGACCGATGCCGCTGGAAATTAAATGATGTTTTAAATTAAAAAATAACAGCCATCATGGCCGTTATTTAAGGTATCTGAACAATTTGTTGCCCCGCTGTCGTTGCAACCAACTGGGTATTGATATCAAAATACTGTTTTAAATTTTGTGGTGTGATGACTTTACTTGGTTCGCCACTAGCAGCTAGCGCGCCCTTAGATAACAATAAGGTGCGATCACTGAAGTGTAGTGCTTGGTTCAGGTCATGCAAAATCATCAAAATGGTGAGATGGTACTGATCTCTTAGTTGTTCAATTAATTGTAAAAATTTAAATTGAAAGTGCAAATCTAAATATGTGGTTGGCTCGTCTAACAATAAATACTTTGGATTTTGTGCCAGCGCCATTGCTAACCAGACACGCTGCTGCTGACCACCAGAAAGCTGTTGAACAGAGATATTTTTCAGTGCGGTGAGCTCTAAAAAATCCATAATTTCATTAACAACACTATCATCGCTTTCTTCACTAAAGAGTGAGTGATAAGAAGCACGGCCAAACCGAATCAAGTCAATCACCGACAGATCGTCATAAAGCGGATTTTTCTGTTGCACAGCAGCTAATTGTTGGGCATACTCACGATCGGTAAAATCAGTGATTGAACGTTGATCAATTGTAATTGAGCCCGTTTGTAGTTTCAGTTGACGGGTAATTAAATTAAATAAGGTTGATTTTCCAGAACCATTTGGGCCAATTAAGCTCGTGATAGTTCCAGTGGGCAAAGCAAAAGAGACTTGGTCTAATTGCTTTTGTGTGCCCTGTGGCCGATATGAATATGATAGGTTTTTAATCTCCATTGTAAATTCCTTTTTTTGTAAGAATCAGAATTAAAGCAGGCCCGCCAATGACGGCTAAGATAGCTGCAGCTGAAATTTCGGACGGGATAATGATTGTTCGCCCCAGCGTGTCAATGAACAAGAGTAAAAAGGCACCCAGCGGAATTGCGAAACCAACAATTTCACGGTAATCACTACCCACAAAATAGCGGCTGATATGAGTTGTGATAATGCCAAGAAAAGGTAAAACACCCGCCACCACTGAGACACTACTTGTTAAGTAAACCGCGAGCAGTAACAATGTCAGCCGAATCGTATTAGCGTGTAAGCCAATTGTTTTCAATTGGTGGTCGCCAATTTTCAGATAATTGGCCCAACCAGATAGTAGCAATGCTCCCATCAGACCGAGAGAACCTAAAATCAAAACGGGGATGGTTGAAGACCAGGTGATGGTTGCAAAGCTTTGACCGCTACTTTGTAAGGCGTTTTGTGAAAATAACTGTTTAATGCCTAAAAACATCGTGTTTAAGGCAACACCAATTAAAATAATTTTATAGGGATGCGCTTGATTATGCGTTTGAACCAGTAAGCCAAGAGCAATGAGGCCACCTAAGAGACCAAATACAAATTTAACACCTAACATCGCCGGGAAAAGCAAGGTTGCGAAAAGAACAAATAAATCAGCGCCAGCAGCAATTCCTAAAATACTCGGATCAGCAACAGAATTTCTTAAAGTAGCCTGAAAAAAAGTGCCGGCAATCGACAACATTGCACCGCAAATCATGGTTGCCACAATTCGCGGTAGGCGAATATTGATCAATGTATTGAAATAATTGGTGTGATGGCCAAACAGTAATGTGTGCCACGTCTGTGTTAGTGATTGTTGACTAGCACCAGCAGTGATTGACCAGATTATTGTTATGAGTAAGAGAATGGCGACGCTCAGGTATGCGACACCTTTATAACGTTTCATGAATAAAGAGACCCCGTTTTTTATTTTGTCGGGTAAAGCCAGTGGCTAACCTTATCGAGTGCTTTAGTGACATGCATATTTGCTGTAGCATTAAAATCTGGTTGTTGGAGATCATAGACACGGTGAGTTTTAACAGCAGTCATTTTAGCCCACATTGGATTATCACTAAATTCCTGCTCAAATTGTGGTTTTACAATTTGTGGCATAGCATGTTCCAATCTTAAAATAACGTCTGGATTTTTGGTGGCGATGGATTCATTATTGGGGGCAAGATAGGGCTGACTTTTATCTGTGTAGACGTTTTGTCCACCAGCTTTTTGTACAAGGTCACCTACGTAAGAATGATTAGTGGCAATCATGTAACCTGCTCCTGGCATCCCCATCAAGATTAAAACTTTGGGCTTTTTTTGTTGACTACGTGATTGAGCTTTCTTTTCTGCTTGATTAATGAGCTTAATCTGTTGTTTAGCTTGTTTGGTGCGACCGTATTGTGTCCCCATTTTAGTAAGGGTCGTTTTTAAATCACCAATGGTATCTAAAGTTAAATACTGAGTATGAAATTTTTGACTCTTAAATGAAGCACTATATTGATCTTTTAAAACACTAACTGCATAAACGGTTGTCGGCTTCAACGATGCAATTTTTTCAACATTGGGTGCCATTGCACCCCCAATTTTGGCAACATTGTCATATCTGCTAGGAAGCTTGTTGTCCGTTTTAGGAACACCAACGAGAGGCAAATCAAGCTTGTCAGCAATATCAACCACTGCATCCGTTGTGGCAACAATTCGGGCATTTTTAATCTTGTTGTGTTGTTGATATCTGGTAAACCCAACGACAGCTAGAATAATAATTAAAAATCCGGCTATACAGCCGAATAGGATTTTTTGAGTTTTGTTCATTTTATGGTCACCTTAAGATTATTTTCGTTTAACAAAGAAGAAAGCTGAAAAGCTCAGAATTACCACAGCTGCAATTCCACCAATAATAATAGCTAATTGTGTTTGATGATTTTTTTCGTTTAATTGTTTAATTTGAGCAGCTTGCTTTTTTTGTTCGGTGGTGGTTGTTTCATGAGCCTTTGTTGTTTTATTTGCAGTTGAGTTTGAAGATTTGTTTGGCGTTGAAGAACTATTGGCATTTGTTTTTTGTGCAGCTTTATCAGTCGTCGCCAATTTAGGCAGGTTACTTGTATCAAATTTAAAGCTAATCTGGTGTTTAGCGACATAAACGTTGGGAACGTTAATTGAAATAGAGCTACTGATTATTCGGTCTAAGTTATTCGTTTGGAAGGCATAGGTATAATCATAACCGCTGGCACTTTGTGACTTACTGACATTAGATGGACCGTGACCATCAATGCTCAATACGGTAACCGGCCATTTGCCCAGTTTGGTACCAGTATGAATGGTCATTTGGACTAAATATTGATCACCGTTCACTGTAACAGTGGCTGGTTTAACGTAGTAGCCAGACGCCATTGATGTTTCATTGGTACCATATTTAAGTGCTGAATAATTGATAGCATCGGCATGAGCCACTTGAGGTAACATGATTGCACACATTGTTAAGAATAGAACCAAACAAATTTTGTAAAACTGTTTTAACATGAGCCTAAACCTTTCTAATTACGATATTTTTTATAAAATGCAAAGCCAATAATACCGGAACTTAAGATCAAGAAACCAGCAATTTCTGCGAGGAATGGATATGAGTTAATATTCGGTAATTTACTTTTAGCAGACGAAGAAGTTGGTGCGTCCTGTGTTGATTGAGCTGCTTTAGCAGTCGTTGGTAATCCCGCAGCGCTTAGCGCACTTGCTAGTGGGCTTCCAGTTAGGGCGATACTTGAAGCGGGGAGACCACCAGCTGCGGAACCATTATTCATATAATCCATTCCACCGTTTTGGGCTTGACCAAAGGCAAGCCAGATTGAGAACGTTTGATTAATTCCTGCAATAGTGACATGCATTTGAATTTTAGCAGGAAGTGGATTGTTTAAGCCACTTTTGGAATTAACATGGAAAGCGTATGTCCAAACATCATTACCATTAGTTTGCTGATGTGATTGATCAAACACATTACTATAATTCACCGATAATGGTGTGAAGTTAACGTAACCAGCAGTTTCTTGAACGGTTAGATAAACATTATATCCATTGCCAACTTTTACGACTTTGGCACTGTGCGTGTAATAGTTATTAGCGGTTGATAGTGCAGAACGACTGTCATTCCAAACGGTGTAAGGAATGTACTGAACATTCTTAGTTGGATCGATTAAATCAGTTGAACTTGCTTTAATTACAGGTGCAGTTTTGGTGGGGGTGCCATTGTAAATCTCTGTCTTATCATTAAAGGAAACATATGCTTTTTGATCCATTGCTCCAACAGGTGTTACCAGAGAGAAATCAGTTAAAACTGCATGATTAAGCATCCCTTTGGGCAATTTGAAAACAATATCGGCAGATTGACCAGCTTGGTTTTGTAAAGAACCCTTAACACCACCGATTGTCATTGATTTAATAAATTCTGCACCGTTACTAGTGTGGAAAGTCACTTGTACGTTTCCATCAGAGAGGTCTTTGATTTTAATTGCCTTATCTAGGAAGTTTTGAGCTGCAGATGGGGTCTTTGAAAGGTTACCATTTGCGTCTTGTTGGAAAATAGTGGCGAAGTTTTCAGCTTTATTCGGTTGTTTTGTTGGTGTTGAAGAGCTTGATGATGGCTTGACTGAACTGCTACTTGATTGTTTTACAGAACTTGAACTAGCAGAGGTTGCATCACTTGGCTTAGTTGTTTGTGCAGGTTCAGCATATAGCGGTGTATTAAACGACACGTCGGCAGTTTGATTCATGCCAGCACCCAGAGCAATTGTCATTTCAGCTGGAACACGATTCGTTTTGAATTGATCAGTCACGTTAAAAGTTAAATCAGCTGTTTTTGCAGTTACATTTGAAAACTGCGCAGGCTGGCCAGCTAAATCAAATTGTTTAATCATATTACCGTAACTGGTTAAGTGTAATGTCACAGTTTCTTTTGTACCATTATTCGAAACCTTGACGGTGGCTTTCGGGTTGAAGAATGCATTTGATAATGATGGTGTGTTTAGGCCATGCTTTAAGACGCTAAATGGCACTTCATATGTGCCATCCACTAAATGGTTAGGGTCAAATAATAGATTGCCAGTAGCTGGTTTTGTGCTTGTTGAAGAATCAGTTGATGGCTTTTGACTGGTAGCATTCGTTTCTGATGAACTAGAAGAGCTGACTTTAGTAGAATTACTTTTTGAGCTTGCTATTGAACTAACTTTTGTATCGGAAGTTGATGGCTTATTACTAGAACTTGAGGCAGAAGATGTTTTGCTAGAGTCGTTTTTTGCACTTGACGAATTAGAAACTGAAGATGTGCTTGTTGTTTTTGTAGTAGAAGTATCATCTGATGATGATTTCGTTGATGTTGCACTACTACTCGATTGTTTAACACTACTTGAAGAATCCGATTTAGTGTCATCTGTTGTTTTAGCAGGTTCAGCATATAAAGGTGTACCAAATGAAACATCGGCAGCTTGATTCATGCCAGCGCCAAGAGCAATCGTCATTTCAGCAGGAACACGGTTGTTCTTAAACTGATCAGTGACATTGAAAGTGAGATCAGCGGTTTTAGCAGTCACATTTGAAAATTGAGCAGGTTGACCAGCAAGATCAAATTTTTTGATCATGTTGCCATAACTCACTAAATGTAATGTTACGGTTTCTTTGGTACCATTTGCCGAAACATTGACCGTAGCTTTGGGGTTGAAAAATGCGTTCGATAATGACGTTGTATCTAGACCCTGTTTCAAAATAGTAATCGGTACTTCATATGAACCGTCAATTAAATGACTGGGATCAAATAGTAGATTACCAGTAGTTGGTGTCGTGATTGTTTCTGGGTTATTGTTAGCAGGAGTTTCTTTAACTGATGAGCTACTAGATGATGTAGTTGTTTTGCTAGTGCTAGTTGCTTTACTAGCCTGAGTTTCAGAACTGGTATCTTGTTTAGCAGAACTACTGCTTGCAGAACTAGTAGAGCTAGAACTCTCATCTAAGGCAATTGTTTTTAAAGTTGATGAGTCCGTTTGAATATCAGCAGTTTGGTGCATCACGCCTAAATGGGGAATGTTAATATCCATTGCAATATTCACAGGTTGATCTAATGCAGTAATTGGTAACTCAATATCTTCTGTATTGTCGCCAGTACTGATGACATTTAATGCTTTTTGATCAGAAGACGTTTTCAAATTGGTGAGCAAGGATTTATCCTTTATCATATGAAGGGTTAATGTCATTTTACCTTGCTTAACGACTAAATCAGCAGTTTCGTCAAAGTAGCTATGAGCAACTGAGGACGTTGACGTACCCGCTTTTAAGATCTTAGCAGTCAGTTGGTAGTGACCGTCTGCCAATTTTTTGTCATTTGTTGTCGTTGTTTGTGTAGCATATGCGTTGGAAACCAGTCCTTGTGTAGCTGGGCTGATTGTGCCAAATCCCAAAATGCTGATCGCAGTTAACGTTACGAATTTTTTCCAGTGCATACGGTAATTCCCCCAAAGAATTTAATTTAACGGTTAATTATTAATTGCTATATTTATAAAAGTGTAATTCGCTTACATTGTAGCAAAAATCAGGGTTTCATACAATCACAGAATGGCAAAAATAGTGAGTAATGACGGGCTTTTCCTAATGTTTATACGGTTTATAATTGCAAAATAATTGAATTATACATTGATAAGTAAACTAACTTTCATGATTTGAGGTTCAAGTTGTTTTGCACGCAATTTGAAAAATTGACAGTGGTTTTACTTGATGATATGATTAATAGGCTTATGGAGGTGTTAATTTTGGCACAACGAAAGATGGCACTTGCATGTTCTGTGTGTGGTTCTCGTAACTATATAATTACTGCAAATCCGAACCGCACGGAAAGATTAGAAGTTAAAAAGTTTTGTAAATATTGTCAAAAGCATACACTGCACCGCGAAACAAAGTAGTGTATAGGGGGAGAAAAAATGCATTTATTGCGATTCTTAAAAAGTGTTGTTGCAGAAATGAAATTGGTTGTTTGGCCAACAGCTGCAGAGAATAGAAGAGATACAACGGTCGTTATTTCATTAACAGTATTTTTTGTCCTCTTCTTTGCACTATTTGATTGGTTAATCCAAAGCGGGTTATTGGCTTTTACAAAGTAATGGTCAAAGTACGTATTTTCTGATATAATGATCTCGATGCAAAAACTTCGTTAGCGCGAGGTTTTTTTATTTTGACTAAAAATAGGAGATTGGTAACGTGGAATCTGTAGAAAAACAATGGTACGTGTTACATACGTACTCAGGATACGAAAATCGGGTTAAAAGTAACTTAGAGTCACGGGCGCAATCGATGGGGATGGAAGATTTCATCTATCGGGTTGTTGTTCCAGAACAAGAAGTTCGTGAAGTTAAAGATGGTAAAGCAAAAGAATCTATTGAAAAGACTTTTCCAGGATACGTACTTGTTGAAATGGTGATGACTGATCAAGCTTGGTATATCGTCCGAAATACACCAGGTGTGACTGGATTCGTTGGCTCACATGGTGGTGGCTCAAAGCCTACACCTTTGTTACCCGATGAAGTTGAATTTATTTTACGTCGTTTAGGAATGAGTGCCCGTTATAAAGACTTAGATGTTGAAGTTGGCGAAACAGTCAAAATTGTTGAAGGTGCGTTTGCAGACCTAACAGGTAAGATTACTGAAATTGATAAAGAAAAGATGAAATTGAAAGTTAACATCGAAATGTTTGGTCGTGAAACCGCGACTGAACTGGATTTTGACCAAGTTGATAAGTTAGCATAATGTCTGAAATGGTCTTTGACCATGACGGGTAACTATGCTATAATTTTCTGGTATGTCGTTGACGTACACGTGGGAGGAGCAAATCTAAGGCTCCATCATGACCACAACACGGACTTAAGGAGGTTATGTCTCGTGGCTAAAAAAGTAGCGAACGTTGTTAAGTTACAAATTCCTGCTGGTAAAGCAACACCTGCTCCACCAGTTGGTCCAGCACTTGGACAAGCAGGAATCAATATTATGGGATTCACAAAGGAATTTAATGCACGTACTGCTGATCAAGCAGGTTTGCTTATTCCGGTTGTAATTAGTGTTTATGAAGATCGTTCATTCGATTTCATCACTAAGACTCCACCTGCATCAGTATTGTTGAAAAAAGCCGCTGGTGTTGAACATGGTTCTGGTGAACCTAACACAAAGAAAGTTGCTAAGGTTACCAAGGATCAAGTTAAGCAAATTGCTGAAACAAAAATGCAAGATCTAAACGCAGCTAATGTTGAATCAGCTATGCGCATGATTGAAGGTACTGCACGTAGCATGGGCTTTGAAGTCGAAGGCTAACATGCAGTCGGGCACTTCATTAAAATGAATGTGCCAAGTGGGAGGTAAAACCGCTAGACCACATTTGCAAGGAGGAAAAAACACAGATGGCTCAAAAAAGAGGTAAGAAATACCAAGACGCCTTAAAAAAGGTTGATAGTGAAAAACTATATGATGTAACAGAAGCAATCAACTTAGCTAAGGAAATGGATTTTGCTAAGTTTGATGCAACACTTGAAGTTGCATTTAATTTAAACGTTGATACAAAACAAGCAGACCAACAATTACGTGGTGCCGTTGTATTACCTAATGGTACTGGTAAGGAACAAACAGTTGTTGTATTTGCTAAAGGTGACAAGGCTAAAGAAGCACAAGATGCTGGTGCTGATGTTGTCGGTGACGATGACTTAGTTGGTCGTATTCAAGATGGATGGTTAGACTTTGATGTTGCCATTGCGACACCTGATATGATGGCACAAGTAGGACGTTTAGGTCGTGTATTAGGACCTAAAGGTTTAATGCCAAACCCTAAGACTGGTACAGTAACAATGGATGTTGCTAAGGCCGTTTCTGAATCAAAAGCTGGTAAGGTAACTTATCGGACAGACCGTGACGGAAATGTTCATGTACCATTTGGTAAGGTATCATTTGATGTTGCTAAATTAGTTGAAAACTTAACAACCATTGAAGAAGTTGTTGTTAAAGCACGTCCTGCATCTGTTCGTGGAACATATGTTAAGCACGTATCTCTAGCATCAACATTTGGTCCAAGCGTGAACGTAGATTTAGCTACATTTTAGGCTTGACCAATTCTCGGCCAGTTGATATACTGACTTAGTTAATTAAATATTCACCTAAGACTCAGGTGGCTTTTGCCTTAATATGACCTGCCGAGGAAACAATGTTGTTTTTATTTCTCTATGTCTAGGTGGACATAGGGATTTTTTATTAAATCCTATTTAAATCATTAATTAGGAGGTGAAAAATATGAGTAAAGAAACAGTTGCAGTAAAAGCTAAAGAAGTTAGCGAAGTTGCAGATCGTTTTAAAAACGCTGAATCTGTAGTCGTTGTTGACTATCGTGGTTTGACTGTTGAAGAAGTTACTAATTTACGTAAAGATTTACGTGAAGCAGGTGTTTCAATGTCTGTTATCAAAAACAAGATTTTGACACGTGCCGCTGACGAAGCAGGATATTCTGATTTAAAGGATACTTTTGTTGGTCCTAGTGCAGTAGCTTTCTCAAACGAAGACGCAATCGCACCAGCTAAGATTATGAAGAAGTACGCCGATGATATCGACGCTTTGGAAATCAAGGGTGGTATCTTGGAACAAAAAGTAGCTTCAGTTGATAAAATCAACGAATTTGCTTCATTACCAAGTCGCGAAGACCTTCTTTCAATGTTACTTTCAGAACTACAAGCACCAATTCGCAATGTTGCTTATGCGCTTAACGCCGTTATTGAAAAGGGCGATGACGCTGCATAATCAATCTCAACTAAACATAATATAACTTAAAATTTGGAGGATTTATCATGGCTTTTGATAAAGATACAATCATTGCTTCATTAAAAGAAGCATCAATTTCAGATCTTAACGATCTTGTTAAAGCAATCGAAGAAGAATTTGGCGTTTCAGCTGCTGCTCCTGTAGCCGCAGCTGGTGCAGCTGGCGGCGACGCTGGTGGCGCTAAGGACTCATACACAGTTGAATTAACTGAATCAGGTGACCAAAAGGTTAAAGCTATCAAGGCTATCCGTGACATCACTGGTTTAGGTTTGAAGGATGCTAAGGGTCTTGTTGACAACGTACCATCAGTTGTTAAGGAAGATGTTAAAGAAGACGAAGCTAACGATATCAAGGCTAAACTTGAAGAAGTTGGTGGCGTGGTTACTCTTAAGTAGGAATTTAACCTATTTAAGGTATTCATAGGATAGTAAAATGTTTCTACATCAACATTTGTTAGAAATGTAAATTCCTAAAATATCCTATATTATCCTACTAAAGGGCGGATTTAGGTCGGAACTCGACTTGAGTCCGCCCTTTTTATTTTGGATAAAACTTTTGTAACCACACAACCAACTTCTTCAGTTGTGTTTCTATTTAATTGTATTTAGATTCCACTAAATTAACTACCTTTTTAGCGCCTGAATCTGTACCGGTATCATAGTATTCAGTCATGGAAACATCTGAATGCCCCATGATATTTGCTACATCTTGAGATGATCCTGATAGTGGCATGGCAAAAGTAGCAAAAGCATGTCTCATCATGTGTGGAAAGATGTGGAATTCAATCTGATTACCAATCCGCTTGAAGTAGTGATTCAGTACATTAAAGTTCACAGGTTTGGCATCTTTGTTAACAATCAAAAACATAGAATCATAATAGAGCAAATCATTCTCAAGGCAACGCTGTTTCAATTCATGGATTGCCATGTTGAGAATGTTATACATAGCTTGAGTAATAGGAACATCACGGATGGATGATTTTGTTTTGGGTGTTGTTCCTTGTGGGCAAGCTGAAGTTCTAGCCACTCTAACTTCAATGTGATCTTGAAAGATTCGTTTGGGCTGGAGACCTAACACTTCACCATGTCTTAATCCAATAGTGGTGAGCATAAAGCCAGCGTATTGAATTGGATCCAAAATCTTGTGAGCTGTTTGAAGTGCTTGCTTATATTTTTCAGGACTGATTTTCAGGTTGCGCTCACCAATGCCATCTTTGATGTGGATGTTTTTGATCCTGTTTGCATCCAACTGATCTGAATAGACAGCATCATTCAATAGGGCAGCTAATGATCTTCTGATTGTCCGAAGCGTGTTAGTGGCTAAACCAATCTTGCCATTGCCCCGATCTAATTTTTGCAACTCATCAATCCAGTTTTGGAACTCATCTCTGGTGATCTCATTCAATTGATAATTACCAAACTTTGGCAGCAACCACTTATCATAAAGGCGTTCATAGTCTACTTTGGTATCTTCTGACCAGTAGCCATTTTTGATATTTTTCTCATGCCAAAAATCAAAGTATTGTTTCAAATTGAGATCTGTGCTTTTACCTTTACGAACTAGGGCAGATTTCAATTGATCATCAGCCCATCTGATTGCATCATGAGATTTAGTGAATCCTTGTTTTTCAAATCTTAGTTTCTGATGATTGATTGTTTTCTTGAATGTAACTCTGTAACGTTTATCACCACTAGTTGTTTCATATCGTCTAACTCTAGGATCCTTTTTGAGTTTAGTTTCATTTACATATTTCATTGTTCAAATTCCTTTCGTTTAATCGAACCAAGGCAGATTGATTAAATAGAAAGTTTAGGCATCACCCCTTTCAGTGGTATAATTGTGTATACAAAAAGTGTACATCTGTAGTGCATCTTTATGTGATTAGCATATCCTTAACTTTGGTCGGTGGGGGATATGCTTTTTTTATTTATTTAAAATTGTTTCAAATTTTAATTTACATCGTTCAGATCACCACGGAATATGGTGATACGTGTAATATCTCCATTGTTATTTCGTGTAAATTCTACGAGATACTTTTTGTTAATTTTTGAAGATGAATAAATTGCCTTACCATCTTCTTGTGTGCCGATTTTAGTAGCATCTTTTTCCATAAAGTCAGATATGTGTTCATTGATAACTTCTGAATCTAACTTGTCGTTTAGTGGTAAATTTTTGAAGTTTTCTTTCACAACATTAATAGTTTTATGATCGCCTAGACCATAATAAACATAAGTCATGGATTTATCTCTTCGAAGTCCACCAGTTGTTTTCTTCGTTTTATGCGTTAGTTTTCCATACACGTTGTTTTTTGAACCTGCATACTTGTGTTTGGCATTTACATTAATTGTGCTTGATAAAAGTAGAATTGCGCACAAAATAAACATTGATAAAAATTTTCCGTACTTTTTCATTAAATAAAAACTCCCCAAGATATTTAGCAAAGTTTAAAGTCATTGGCATTGTTGGACATATTTTTAAAGTATTAATAAAATCAGCAAAATAAGTATGACACCAATGATTGGCAACAAACATCCCATCGTTAATGTGTTGCCTGTTTTGGTTAAATTGTCCCCGATATGTGAAAGAGTGTTTCCATTAGCCTTATATTCGGCATCTTTTAAGGCCCATTTTAATGGCACTCCGTTTTGATCTTCACCATCATATATGATTTTTGAACCACAATTTGGACAGTATCGTTGCCCAGAAAGCTGAAACTTACATTTACCACAGAATAACTTTTTTCCACTCTTTGATTGCAATTGACCTATTTGTGACCATTCTTGCATGATAAGTTCTCCTCATTTATTACAAAATTAAATACTGTACCTTGCGTTTAATCGATCAACGACCAAATATTCAAGGTTGCCGGGAATACCAAACTGTTCCATGAATTGATAAACGTTAGCATTTTCAATTTCTGTTTGAGTGCAGTAATCAATCAAAATGTTTATGGCTGTGGCATTAGCGTTAGATTCTATTTTTGATTCAGATGAACTGCTTGAATAATACAAAACACCTTCATCATTATTAAGAATATGCCCGATCTCATGAGCTATCTGAAAGGGTAGCTCTTTTTGATTGTGCCATTTAGCATTGATGACAATGGTTTTTGTATTGTTGTTAGCTGCAGATGGAGTATCAGATGACAGTCTATCCTCCCATACGTAGCCAATACGATTATCGTATGCAAAATTTAGTAGGTAAGTAATGATACTATCCATTTATTCTTTACCCCTTAGTAGTCGTTTAATTAATTCTAAATCTTCTTCAGGTATTGGTTTACCCTGATAGGTCATGATGACTTGATCGTCATCTAGATCAGCTGTTTTTTCTGGTCTTGGATCGTCAGTTCGTTCCAACAAATAATCAGTAGACACAGCGAAATAGTCTGCTAGTTCTTCTAGTTTTTTAGCACTCGGATTTGTTTTCCTCAATCTGTAAAGGGTGTTTTGAGAATAATTTAAGTCGTTTTCAACATCATTTATAGACTTATGTTTACTTTCTGCTAAAAATTTAACACGGTCAAATAGCGCCATATCAATGTTCCTCTCATTTCTAGAGAAACAAATTAAAATAAATGCATAAAATATATTGCTATTTTTACGCAAATGTTTTAATATAGTTCTCGTAAGCTAGTTTGATAACTAAAAGGCAATACAAAAGAGCTGTTAAAAATCGTTCCCCAACGAGTAAATGGCTTTAAATTGCTTGTTTAGTTATGTCTTGATATTAAAACATTTGTATAAATAAGTCAATAAAAATTAAAAGAAAAGCTATCAAACTAGCTTACTACATAAAAAAGAAAGGAGGTACCACATGAATTCTAAATTACGTGAAAAGAGGTACAGGGATAGTTTGCGAAGACTGAAAAAAGAGCAGGCTTTTTTTGAAAAAAGTCCACTCTACATCTCGTTAATTGCACTAATGATCGGTTTGTATGTTTATTTCTTTAAATAGGCCAATATGCTGACGATCAGGGCACAGATCGAAATTAACCAAGTTAAATTGTTCCGTTCAAATTTTATTAACCATTCTTTGCCAGCCGTTGTGATTATATAGCTCCCAGTGCCAACGACAATAGGCTCAGGAGAATTGGCTTTATATATTTGTTTTAGTAATTTACCACGAACTAGAACATCATAAACTGCGGAATTTTTACTGATAGTAATTTTCTTTTTAAATAGCGCTTTGTACAGGTAGAACGCGGTTAAGAACCACATAAAAACACCTCGTTTTTTACTAAGTATATCAAATCAAACAGAAAGGAGCGATTATATGCCAACTACATTAGGCGGACGAGATCTAGTTAAGGACTATCTCAAAGAAAACAAAATTAGTATTGCAAGTTTAGCCACAACTTACAGTGTCGGAAAGATGTACATGGGACAAGTTCTTGATGGAACTAAAACGTCTGCTGCAGCTAACAAATTGGTACTAAAGATTATTGATGATTTCAAAATTAGAGCAAAGGAGGATTAATCACTCAAATAGTTGCAGGTAAGGGCCAGACATATTTTATTAACAAGTTTAAGTAGGTGGTTAAATGTTTCAACTAACAATGGATTCAGAGCAGAGTAAATCACTGATGAATGATCTAGCCAGAAAAATGTTTGATGAACTGAAACCATTGATTGTGGATGAACTCAAACATGATGAATTGGTTAGTAAGGATTATCTCAGAAAGAACGTGTTCCACTGTGGACGAGATGCAATTGATGTGATTGTAGAAACTCATGGATTCCCTAGAACGGAAGTTGGGGATAACGAGAATTACAAGTATTCCATTAAGGCAGTTGATGAATGGATTAAGCGAAATCAGCTGTTTGATTAAACAAAAAAATGAACCAAGGCAGATAGAAAATGGAGTGATTTGAAATGAAACAAAACACGGAGCAGTGGTTGCAAGCGGTTGTATTAGTTGGTGGATTTTTCATGTTATTAGGTTTCGTTAACTGGTTGGACGTTGTTATCAAGTAGGTGATCTCATGAGGACAGTTCGCAGCCACAATGTATGGGACGAAAATAAAATTTCTCAATTGACTAACTTAATCATCATGGATTCGTATACAAACGAGTGTCTCAATGTTAACGAACTAGCAGAACATTTTGGAATTAGCGTTGTCACCATGAAAAGAAGAATTTATGAGTTAAGGAAAATAGGGGCATTGCCAAAATTTGATTTAAGCAATCAAGAGCATAAATTTGGACGCCCATACTCGAAATGGGAAATAAATACAGTTATTCATCTTTCAAAATCTGGATACGGTAACAAAGAAATTGGGAGAAGAATTAGTCGCACTGCTAAAAGTGTCGAAGCAGTTAAAACTCGATTAATTAGACAAGGCAAAACAATATCTTATAGCCAGCGATGGAGTAAATGTGAAGACGACTTTCTGCTTAAAAATATTGAACTGGATATAAATAACATTTGTACCAATACTCAATATTTAGCAAGAACAATTAGTAGACCGAAATCAGGTGTTGAAAAAAGAATTTTTAGATTGAGGCAAAAAGGAAAGCTACCTTTGCCAACAAGGCGTGGTGCTTCAGATCCTGGAGTAGAAAGATGGTTAAAATTTAGAAAAGACTGGATTAAGCAAACGTTTAAGAGGTGGTAAAAGTGAACACAGATTTTACGTTAGAGAATGTAAATAAAATACTAGGAATTAAAGAGTCATTCAAGGCACCTGACAAGTTAATGGAGTTGCTTTTTGATTCGGAAAAACGCATTGAAATGTTTCAAAAGTTTTTAGATATTTCAACGGATATGAGTTTTGACTGGTTTCACCAATATTTTCAAGAAGAACAAGCAGAACGTAAAACAAACAAGCAAGACTTCACGCCAAATTCTGTTGCCGAAATAATGAGCCGATTAACCGCTGATAAAAGGTCAAATTCATATTATGAAGTGGCAGCGGGAACAGGTGGAATATTAATTACTAAATGGTTTGATGATTGTCTGAAAGAAACACCACTCACATACATGCCACACGAACATGAATATCATGTTGAAGAATTAAGCGATCGGGCATTACCTTTCTTACTGTTCAATATTGCAATCCGTGGTATGAACGCAACCGTATTTCATGGGGACTCACTAGAACGCACATGCCGAGGTATATTTTTCATTCAAAATACCAAAGATGACGTTCTTGGATTTAGTGATATTAATGTGATGCCACGAAGTAAAGCAGTTAAGCAAGAGTTCAACATAAAAAAATGGATTGGTGAACCTTATCCAGACCACATTGAGTCTGATTCAAAACAATGGGCGATTAACGTAGAAAAGAACATGGTTTTTAAAAGAAAGTTAGGTGACATATTTGACAGAAGTTCCAATCAAGCAGGCTAATCCTGTAGGCGAGTATGTTAAGCAGGCAAGCTATCATACGAAATCCAGAGAAGAAGCTAGAGATATGTATTTTTGGGACTATTACTGCTGGTGGTTAAAACGTTATAAATATGGGCGAATTTCAAATGTGACAATGACCAAATACAATGCAACAGCTAAGACTATTTGGAATTTAATTCCAAACGCAAGGCTCCATGATTTGGATAAGAATAGACAAATTTTACAACACTTATTCGATCTGTATGGATCAACACATCAACATGCCACTGTATTAGATTTTAAAAACCAAGTGCTTGCATCTCTGCGGTCAGCAGTTGATGACAACTTTATAGATGGTATCTCTGATTCACAATTGGTAATTACTTCAGTTGAAGATGGCTGGTCACAAGAAAAACGTAGTAAGAAACAAAATGAAGTTAAAACAATGGATGCCTCTGAATTTAGGAAGTTTAAATTGCAGATCGAAATTGAACTCGAAAATGGGCTAAAGGAACAGCCAATCAAACCAAAAGTAAATCCAGACCGATTCACTAGTAATAAAAATCGTATCGCCCTTTCAGCTCAAACTAAGCTCATGTGTCTGATGATTCTATTACACACAGGCTGCCGATTTGCAGAATCTTTGGGTGTGACATTTAACGACATTCACGATGGAACTATGGTCATCAATAAGACATGGGATTACAAAAATGAAACTGGATTTGCAAAAACCAAAAATACCAGTTCAGTACGTGATGTCTGTATTGATGAAACTTTAGAAAAAATGGTTCTTAAGTATAAAGAATGGAAACTTAAGTATTTTGATGTCGACGAATTGCAAGGCTTGCCAATAGTGGTTGAACCACATACCAGATACTACAACGACACAATGAACGGCTTCTTCAGAAATAGGCAAAAGAAGTATGGAATTACTAAGAACCTTTCAATTCACAAAATCAGACACACTTACATTTCATATTTGTTAAACGAAGATGTGTCTGCTGAAACAATTGCCCAGCAAGTTGGCCATAGTGATACTTCAATGATTCAACAAGTATACGGACATATTATGGCAGAACGTCATGAAGCAGATAAGTTAAAAATTTCGTCGTTAATGAGGTGATTAAATGAAAGGCTACTACGCAGGAAACGAATACTGGGAACGGTATGTATTACTCAATAATGCATACAAAAAAAACGACTCGCATTGCAGTGCGAATCGGCGGAGAAGAAAAATTTTATCTGTTGCTATTTTATCACGAATAGGGGGCTGGCTCAATGGGCGTAGACAATCCAATTACAAAAAACGCTGGTGATGAATTCTTTGGTGAGATGAATCGAGATGGGCAGAAAATTATTCCGTTAACGATTGCCAAAACTTACGATGGCAAGCCACTCACTAAAGATGATAATTTCTGCACATTATGGGGCGATAACTATTTAAGAGACGAAAGCAGTAAGTTTTTAGGCTATTTAATCGCCACCCATGGTGCTGATCAATTACTAGCAGAGTTAGGAGCTGAAGAACATCGATGATTTAGAAAAACGCATTAATCAAATTATTGCGGATGCACTGAAAAATGCCAGGCAGAAGAAAACCTATCGGCAAGGAATTAATTATCTTAAAGGATTGCAAGATAAGGCTAAAAAAATTGAATGGCACGACCTGGATCGATCATTGATTGAACCTGCTACCCAGTTAGTATCCGCAGCTTACGGTCAAGCAATCTATGAATTACAAAATGAAATGTACAGTCAGGAGATAAAAAATGAAGATAACTAACGGGAAAAATATTTCATTAAAGAAAAACTGGAAAGTCATTTTATACGGCAAACCAGGTGTAGGAAAAACAAGCGCAATCAAATTATTAACAGGCAAGACGTTAATCCTTGCTTTGGATAATTCACAGAAAGTTTTAAACGGGCAAGCAAACATTGATGTGTGGAAAGATGATATTTTCCCTGATGATGATATGGAACACGGGTTTGATCGTGAGCATCCAGAAGAATCCATGATTAAATTTTTCAAAGATACAGATGAAATTTCAAAAACTTATGACAATTTAGTCATCGACAATATTTCATCATTTGAGAAAGATTGGTTCGTTGAAAAAGGTAAGTCGAGTAAGAACGGTATTTCAAACGAAATTCAAGATTATTCACAGTGGACTAACTACTTTGCACGTATCATGACATCACTATATATGATTCCAAATATCAATATTGTGACGACGGCCTGGGAAACACAACAACAAATTACTACAGCAAGTGGACAGGTATTCAACCAGTTTGCCCCTGAAATTCGAGCGAGTGTGCGAGACGGTTTGCTAGGTTTAGCAGACGTGGTCGGCAGAATGTTAATTAATCCAGACTCAGGCACACGGGGAGTCATTCTTGAAGGTGATGATTCAGTCTACGCCAAGAACCGGTTAGACAGTCGTACATCTGCAACTATCGAGGAGCTGTTTAAGTTTGGGAGTGTGAAATAAAATGTTTAATCCTAACAAAATGAAAGCAAAAAAAATGCATGGATTTCGTTCACAGCTTGAGTGGCAATGGGCATTAGTTTTTTCACAACTTGGTTGGGAATATAAATATGAACCAAAGCAATTTAGATTAAAAAATTGCAGTTATCTACCCGATTTTTTAGTAAATACTGATGATGGTCAAGAATGGTTTGAAGTAAAGCAAAAAGCTAGTGATGAAGAAATAGAAAAGTGTCGTCAGCTTTCAGAACAAGTAGATGGATTTGTGTACTTACTCGAAAAATATCCATCTCCCAGGCGTGGATATAAAGCGTTTAAAGATGGAGAACAGTACGATGATATCTGGTGCTTTGTTTATGAAGGAAACAGAGATGTTATAAGTGATGAGGTTGGGTGGGCATTTACCCTCGTAAAACATTGTGTTAGTTCGTATGAAGCAGAACGTGATTATGCACTAAATCAATTAAAAGAAAACGGATTTCTTGAAGAAGTTGCGCATCATTTAGAAAAGCAGGGTTGGCATGATTATCTTGGCGGTGATAGTTATTGATCACGTTATATCCATATCAAACACAGTTAGTCATAAAAGCCCGTCAATCCTTACAACAAGGAAATCAATCTGTCTTATTAGTTAGCCCTGCCGGTAGTGGTAAATCAATCATCATTGCAGATATTACCAGACGTGCGATTGATAAGGGTGGAAACGTTATGTTTACTGTCCACAGACAGGAGCTGATTAATCAGATTACTCAGAGCTTTGAACAAGCTGGTGTTGATTTATCCCACACAACAATTATGACTGTGGGAAAGATTGTTAATCGATTAGACGTACTGCCAAAGCCGACTTTGATTATCACAGATGAAACGCACCACTCTTTAGCTAAGACTTACCGCAAGATTTACGACTATTACCCGGACGTGCCACGATTGGGTTTTTCTGCCACACCTTGGCGCATGAGCGGGAAAGGGTTTGATGATATCTACGACACCATGGTTGAAGGACCTGACGTGAAATGGTTAATCAAAAATAACTATCTCGCACCATATAAGTATTTTTCAGTCAATTTAATTAATGAAAATAAACTGAAAACTTCCAGTACTGGCGACTTTACCAATA
>NZ_BAAHWX010000009.1:0-57319 GCF_054784995.1 Paucilactobacillus salsurae
CCTGATTTAATGCTTTCCATGGTTCAAATAAGTTATTAATCACGATTAATGATTTATTTGAGCTGTGGAAGGTAAACGCGGTTCTGAATGTCTCTTAAAACCTGTCTCAAATATTGACTTCAATCCAAAATAGTTCAGTTAGAGAACTATAACAGCACTACTGTAATTTTTTGCGGGTGTAGTTCAGTGGTAAAACCACAGCCTTCCAAGCTGTTGTCGCGAGTTCGATTCTCGTCACCCGCTTAGTTATCAAAAAGAAAAAAACAAAGAACATCTAACCAAAAAGTTTCGTCAATGATTGTTTTAAATTCGATTAATGGGTAAATTGGCATTGATTTTGATCATTATATGAAACTTCAAAAAGATCTGATGATTCATTAATGAAAGAGTGCTAAAACTACGTAAAAAAACAGGTTCACACAATGTGAGCCTGTCTTTATTTTTATAATCTAATGCGTTGACCAACGCGAATTAAATTTGGATTGGAAATTTGATTGAGCTGCACTAGCTGTTCTACGGAAGTATGATATCGTAGTGCGATTTCTGATAACGTATCTCCCGCTTTGACGGTGTAGACCTTCGGAATGGCGGCATGTGTCACTACAGGTTTTTGAGTAACGGTAAACAGACCGCTAAAATCGTAACTAATATCCTGATTCAATCCGTGCCACCGATCAGAAAATTGCCAGGCAATTGCATCATTAATGCCCAGATCAGTCACACCGAAACCAGCCACCCATTTATTAGTGAACTGTTTCGGATCCAAAACATTTGTGGTGAAAAACGACTTCATTGCATAGATTCCAGTCGTTGAAAAACCGAGTTGGTGAACACGTTGAATCAATGCTTTGGTGGCCGCCGTGTAGTCAGGCGCACTATGGACTTCTGCATCAATAATCATCGGCGTGGTTTTAGGCAGTTTTAATTGCCGCGTGACCTTGATGAACCAGTCAGCTTCGGCCTGCGCATCAGCAACGCTCGTGTAACGGGCAAAGTGATACGCACTGACTTTCATACCGGCTTGCTGAGCGTGTGACAGTTGATTAGCAGCTTTGGGATTTTGGTAGGCGCTGCCTGGATTTGAACCCTCAGTTAATTTGACTACGGCGCCTTTGACACCGAGATGGGCAAGTTTGGTAAACATCACCAAGTTATCTGGCTGGTGACTTGAAACATCAATAAATAAATTTCTCATGATTAATTCTCCTTTAAACATTCAGTAGTTGGGCTTTCCGACGAACTTGTTGTTGCCACTTATAGACAGCCTGGCGCGTCACACCATAATCAGCAGCAATTTCCGTCAAGGATTGCTGCTTGCAGACGACACCGAGCAAGTAGCGTTGTTCATTTTTGGAACATTGTTTAAATAGACGTTGAAAAAAATCGTCACTAATAATTTGAAATTCAATGCTGCATTGATCATGTGCGTCAAAGACAATTGCTTCTTTAACCTCATCAGGTAGTAGTTCATTATCTAATGAAAACTCGTGATGGCTATTTTGACGTGTACGGCGGCGTAGCTGATCCATCAAGCGCCAGTAAATAAACCAGTAAGTTCGGCGCAGAAATTTCTGCGGATCAGCATCGATATCTTCTGAATACTGTTGATAGGATTGGACAAATAGTAACCGTCCTTCCTGGACAAAATCATCGTAATAATCTAATTGTTGGGTCACATTAAGCCGTTTCAACACACCATAAATCACTAATTCATGGTCGTCTGCAGCTAAAAAAGTAAATGCGGCTGAATTCGTTTGGTTCAAAAAATCACTCCTAGAATTTTCAGCCAAGGCCTTGGTTGTGTCCCTAGATTAAAAAATAATCGGCATTGGTGCGAATTGGGAATTTAATCAAATTTCGACAAATTAATGGTTTTCAGGATATTAATAAAAAATAATCGACATGATAAAAATAATAGTTGAAATTTATCTCAATTTTCGGTAATTTATTATTTGACGAATTTTAAAACGGTCGTCGCAAAATAATAAATATCGGAGGAATTTGATGTCATACTCATCTAATGGTCAAACGATCATCAATCTTGAGCAATTCAAACTAGAACAGGCAGACGCAATTTGTAACGGGGCAGAAATTTGCTGGAAAGACACGTTATTTTTTCGGCAGTATGTAGAAAACGATGAACCTTTCACATTAATTGTCTATGCCGATGGCAGAAAAATTGTGACGCACAAGCCGGTGCGCCAGGTCATGTCCAAGTTTATGAAAGAACATCGAATTTATGATTATGATATTAGGTGCCAATTTGCGTATTTAGAATTAAGTGGGTCATTACCCTGTGTAGCTGGCAGATATCGTTTGTTTTCTGCACTGGGTGCCAGTAATCTTCAGTCCACTTGGATTAATGATCAATTTGTCTTTTCCTATGATGAAAAAGCAGGTCAACAAATGTTGCAGGTGGTCTTTAAGACGGATGATCACCTTACAATTTGTTTTGATGCTTCATTGGCGACTTTTAAGCGCAATCAACAAACAGCACGAGCAATGAGTAGTTTTCAATTAGTGATTGATCGCCAGGTCAATATTTTGCATGGCAGTGTTGATGAGCTTTGCAAACAAAACGGTCATATTGCTGAAGATGAAGCTAGTGCAGGAGCATCTAAATACAATTTAGATTTTTATGATGATTTTCGCGTCCGTTTCTACTATAAATGTGGGTATGAACAGGAATATGCGGTGGATGCACCACCTGAAGATATTCAGCGTTTTATTGCGGGATGCCATCGTCCGGTTAATTATTGGTAATGTGTGGGTTATTGAATAAAGTGATGAATTAAATTAAGCCGTTGGGAGTAAAAAAATTAATAGTAATTATCCTACCATTAAGCCATTATAATTTTGTCATTATATTTTAACTTGACTCACAAGGGCTGACGTATGAAAATGAGACAGGTAGTGTTTTAAAAAATTAATTAGCGATTGGAGCTAAATGCATGAGTAGCAAAAGAAGACATCACCAAAGTCGCGGCAAGAAATTTGGCAAGATCGTCCTCGCACTAGTGGGCGTCTTGGTGCTCGTCGGTTTGGTGTTCGCAGGAATTGCTTGGCATAACTTAAGTGTCACAACTGGTGATATGTATCAAACATCGGGAGCCACGAAGAAGCGAAATGCCAGCAACGTGTTGAAACAAAAAAAGCCCGTATCGATTCTGTTATTAGGAACCGATACCGGTGATCTTGGTCGAAGTGATAAAGGTCGAACAGATACGATGATTTTAATGACCATCAATCCAAAGACCAAAAAAACCACAATGACTAGTATTCCGCGGGATATGAAAGTTAATTTGCCAGATTATCCACAGTACTCACCTGCTAAAATCAACGCGGCGTACGCGTTTGGTGGTGTGAAAGAAACGATTAATACAATTCAGGATTATTTCAAAGTACCAATCGACTATTACCTGTTAGTCAATATGGGTGGTTTGAAAAAAGCCATTAACCAAGTTGGCGGGGTTGATGTGACTTCACCACTAACCTTTAGTTATAATGGCTCCAGTTTTACTGAAGGCCAATCAGAACATATGAATGGTCAAACAGCCTTGAACTTCTCACGGATGCGTCATGAAGATCCACAAGGAGATTATGGACGTCAGACACGCCAACGGTTAGTAATTACGGCGTTATTAAGAAAGTCGATTTCTTATAAGACAGTTTTGAACCGCTCGTTTTTGAAGTCTGTTAGTTCACAGTCACGAACTGACATGAAACAATCGCAAATGACAAGTTTGGCATTGAACTATCGTGATGCTACCAAGACTGTGAAATCTAACCACGCGCAAGGAACTGGTAAAAATATCGGCGGCCAAGCGTTTGAATTAGTTGGTAATGATCAACGTCAACTGGTATCAAATACCGTTCGCGATAATCTCGGCTTAAAGCGGGTTGATTTAACCAATTAGCCGCTCGTCAGCACATTAGTTTCACGACTAATGTGTTGGTATAAGGCAGGAAACAAATTTTTGCCTGAATGATCGGTTGGTTGTTAAAGAATCGAAAATATCAGGGAATTAGCCGGTTTTTATTTTTTATGAAATTCGTAAAAAATAGAAACCCCCTTTTGTGTGAAACACGTAGTTCCAGTATTTTATTAATGATAATATGATGTAGATACCGTTGGGTTTTGGAGGTAAAAATGGACAGTATGTTAGATATCCGACAAATGTTTGGCATTTTACGCAAGCACTTGTTGTTGATTGTGTTAAGTATGATTGGCGTGGCTGTAGTTGCGTTTGGGGTGGCTGAATTTGTGATGACCCCTAAGTATGAATCGACAGCTCAAATTCTAGTTAACCAAAAACACGATGAAGCAAATTCTGCAGCAGCATTACAAACGCAGCAAGCAGATGTACAAATGATTAGTACCTATAAAGATATCATCACCAACCAAGTGGTGCTAAAAAAGGTCAGTCATAACCTGAAAAATCCAACCAAAGTGATTACACCGGCTAAAAAAGCCAAGTATAAGACCTTGGCAGATGGCACAAAACGGCTCGTTCGTGCAGCAAAGCCCGCGGTGACCGAAAACTCAGGCAAAAAGTATGATATGTCAGTGACAGATTTAAAAGATGCAATTTCAATTACCAATCAACAAAATTCTCAGGTTTTTGCTTTAAATATTAAAACCGATGATCCTGACAAGTCGGCAGCAGTTGCCAATGAAATTGCAGCTGTCTTTAAAAGTAAAATTAAAAGTATTATGAGCGTTAACAACGTGACAATTGTTTCAAAAGCCACGGCAGATACGCAAAAAGCATCACCAAACGTGAAATTGTTTGTGGCCGCAGGGGCAATCATTGGACTGTTACTCAGTGTCGCCTATGCCTTTGCAGTGGAATTAACCGATACAACCGTTCGTGATGACGAATTTCTTGTTCGCGAACTCGGGTTGATTAACCTGGGTCAAGTGGCTGAAATTCACTTATCAAACAAAGAACAAAAGAGTGTTGTTTCATCACAAAGTTCACATAGTCGTAGCGGTAGCCGCCGTGTCCGTGTCTAGGGGAGGAAAATTAGATGTCATTATTCCATCGCGCTAAAAAACCGTCAACAGACACCATGGAAAACGGGGTCAAGTTGATTACAGTTGCACGTCCAAAAGACGTTGTTTCAGAGCAATTTAGAACCATCCGCACCAACATTGATTTTTCGTCCGTTGACAAAAAATTGCATACATTGTTATTTACTTCATCTGATATTAGTGAAGGTAAATCAACGGTTTCAGCTAATACGGCCGTTACTTTTGCAGAACAAGGCAAACGTGTTTTATTCGTCGATGCCGATTTAAGACGACCAACGCTTCATTCGACATTCGGCTTACCAAATATTCAAGGATTAACCACTATTTTGGCTAACCATGATGCTGATTTTCATGAATTAATTCATGCTTCAAGTGTGGAAAATCTATTTGTGTTAACCAGTGGTCCAGTGCCACCTAATCCAGCGGAACTATTGAGTTCATCACGTATGTTACATTTCTTAGAATTGTTCCAACAAGAATATGACATGGTAATTTTTGATGTCCCACCAATGCTGCAAGTGACTGATACCCAAATCTTATCAGCGCACGTGGACGGCGTGGTACTCGTCATTCGCCAAGGTGTGGCGCAACGACTTGCTGTGAAACGAACAGTGGAACTATTAAAGCTTAGTCATGCACATCTTTTAGGATATGTTCTCAACGATGTGGCACCTAAAAATGGCTACGGATACGGTTATGGATATGGTTACGGTTATGGGTATGGTGAATCGTAACAAATAGTACCGATTTTGTTTGAAGGGGGATGGGTAAGCATGATTGATTTACATTGTCATTTACTACCAGGTGTTGACGACGGCTCTAAAAGCTTACGCGTCTCACTTCGGTTAGCAAGAGAAGCCGTTGAAAACGGCATTGAATATGCATTATTAACGCCACATCATATGAATGGTGTCTTTGTTAATCACAAACAAGATGTCATTGAAAAGACGCAGGCGTTTCAGGCTGAACTTGATGCTGCAGACATTGCATTAACCGTTTTTCCCGGGCAAGAAGTGAGGATTAACGGTAACTTACTACAAGCGCTGGATGAAGACGATATATTGTTTGCTGATGAAGGTGGCCGTTACCTTATGTTGGAATTTCCCGACGATGACGTGCCGAACTATACCAGTGAAATGATTTTTGAAATCGAACAACGGGGCATTATTCCGGTGATTGTGCATCCAGAGCGCAACACCAAAATTATGAAGTATCCAGACATCTTACTACGATTGCTTGAAAAGGGGTGTCTCACTCAAATTACGGCAAGTAGTTATGTGGGAACCTTTGGTGATAAAGTTAAGAACTTTAGTCACCAGTTGATTGAAGCAAAACAAGGATATGTTTTTTCATCTGATGCACATGATCTGGCAAATCGTTCTTATGAAATGCGACAGGCTTTTGACCTATTAGAAAAAGAATTTGGCGAAAGTATAAGCCAGGAATTCGCTGAAAATGCTAGAGCCATGGTCAATGGCGATGACATTGTACCCCATCAACCTTGTCCGATCAAAGAAAAAAAGAGGAAACGGTTCGGACTGTTTTAAGAAATTAAAATATAAAAATCACAAATGTTCAGTTACTATGGTTGGTTAATACACGAGAGGAGGAAAATATTATGTATGTTAATGTATTCAAACGGATTTTTGATTTCATCACAGCTATGTGTGCATTAATCATTTTATTTATTCCCTTCTGTATCATTGCCATTATCATTAAAGTAGATTCGCACGGAGCTATTTTTTTCAAACAAGACCGTGTTGGAAAAAATGGTGTAACATTTAAAATCTATAAATTCCGTTCTATGTACGAAGAAGCACCTCATGAAAAGGCCACAGCAGAGCTGGAAAACGCCCATGAACAAATTACTAGTGTGGGTAAGATTTTACGCAAAACAAGTATTGATGAATTACCACAATTCATTAACGTTTTGCGTGGTGAAATGAGTATGGTGGGACCACGACCAGTTATTTGTAAAGAAGTAGAGTTAATCGAGATGCGTCATAATAATGGTGCTGAACGAGTTTTACCTGGTTTAACTGGACTGGCACAGGTTCATGGACGTGATAATGTGCCTAATATTAAAAAAGCAAGTTATGATGGTGTCTATGCGATGTCAATAGGTTTTCGAACAGATGTTAAAGTTGTTTTGCGAACGATTTGGTATGTGATTTTACACGTAGGAGTGCACGAGGGTAAGAGAAGTGAAAAAAGAGCTACGAATGATTTCACTATTCAAAATAAAAGCCAAATAGAAAATAGATCCAAGTAATAAAGTAAAACAGATGATGCTCTGGCTTGCTAAGTAGAAAGGACAAATATGAGCAAAAAAGAACTACCTAATTTCTCCGTTTTAATGTCGGTTTATTTTAGAGAAAAACCAGAATATTTAAAACAAGCAATAGATAGTATTTATACTCAATCGATTCATCCAAAAGAAACGGTTATCGTTAAGGATGGACCTTTAACTGTTGATTTGAATAAAACTTTAAACAGGCTACAACAAGATCACGATGGTATTATTGTAGTCACATTGAAAAAAAATCAGGGGCTAGGAGAATCTTTAAAAGTAGGAACACAATTTATAACGACAGATTACATAGCTCGTATGGATTCTGACGATATTTCTACCAAGAACAGATTTGAAGTTCAATTAACAGAACTTCAAAATAAGCCTGATGTATCAGTATTAGGCGGTCAACTTCTTGAATTCGTGGATGATACAAAAAATGTTGTTGGTGAAAGAAATGTTCCAGTTGAATATTCAGAAGTGAAAACGTTTTTTAAATATCGAAGTCCAGTAAATCACCCTACAGCTATGATAAGAAAAAAGGATTTATTAACAGTCGGAGGATATGAATCGTTTGAAAAACTAGAAGATTATTTTTTATGGGGTAAATTTTTGGCTAAAGGTTATAAAATTGAAAATAGTCAAAATGTGCTTTTGTATATGAGGGTGGACAAAGGTATGTATTCTAGACGAGGTGGATATCGTTATTTCTTTAATTACTGTAAATTAAAGAACTTATTTTATAGATGGGGACTGATAAATCGCTTTGAACTTATTGTTGGGAACTTTTTGATGTTTTTAAACACTGTAATCCCAAATCAACTACGAAAATTCGTGTATTCCGAAGTAATACATAAAAAGAAATGATGAAATAATTTATGAACAAGATTTTTTACAAGAGAACCACAAGGCACATTTCATATAGAACTATTGTATAATTCAATGGTTGAATTTTACTTCAGAATGCAAATGTTTAGATTCAAATAATATAAAATTAGATAATTTTTTGAAAGTAGTTTTGAAATATAGACTAACAATTGTTTTAAAGAATTTAAAACTTTCAATAAAATCTAGATACGATCACTGTGGGGGACATCAAGAATGCCAAAAAAAGAGTTTTTAATTGATTTTGTTGTTTCATGGGTAGATGGATCCGATCAAAATTGGTTAAAAAAAATGCAAAGTTATTCAGACGAAAATATTGATGACAAAAAGCGAATACGTTTTAGGGACTACGGAACTTTGAAATATCTATTCAGATCGATTGAAAAAAATGCGCCTTGGGTAAATAAAGTGTATCTAGTAACTGATAATCAAATACCAGAATGGTTTAATGAAACACAGAATAAATTAGTCCTAATAAACCATGAAGATATTATTGACGACAAATATTTACCTACATTTAATTCAAATGTAATTGATTTTAATTTACACAAGATTAAAGGGTTAAGTGAATATTTTGTATATTTTAATGATGACATGTTTTTAAACAAAAAAGTGAAAAAAGAAGATTTTTTTGATCATAATGGAAATTCAAGAGATACATTAGGTTTAAATGCAATTATGCCAATTGAAGATTTTGATCATATTCATGTAAATAATTTAAGCATCGTGAATAAAGAATTTCATAAAAGAAACACTCTAATTAAGAAAAATTTTTTAAAATTATTTAATTTAAAAAATTATGAATGGAACCTTTTTAGTTTACTTTTGTTACCTTGGCCAAGATTTACGCGTTTTTATGATCCGCACACTCCGGTATCATATAGAAAATCAACTATAAAATATGTTTTAAAGAAATATCCGAACGTTTTGGAAGATACAGGTCAGAATAAGTTCAGGTCCGCGAATGATTATTCATTATGGATTGCTAGATATTTTCAAATGTTAACTGGTGATTTTTCAGTTCGTTCAGCACATTTCGGTAAAAGATATAACCTAGATCAGTATGTAAAAATTGGTCATGATATTGATAACTCTACACATAAAGTGATCTGTATTAATGATACTGTGGATTTAAGTGATGATGAATTAATAAAAGCTGAAAGGCAAATAAATTCAAAATTTGAGGCAAAGTATCCTAACAAATCGAGTTTTGAAAAATAACAAATGGAGAATACAAGTGATTGAAAAAAATGAAAACAAAAAATATAACAACATTCTCTATCTTTTAAATATAGTTTTTTTTTGCGTGAACATTGGGTACTTAGTTATTTATAACAGCAATCTTAAAATTAGCTATCCTAGCCCTACACTGAAATATATAAGTTATGGGCTATTGTTTTTAAATTTAAGCAGTGGATTATTTTATATTGTTTTTTCAAAAATCAAACTTTTAAGATTAATATTTTTGATTTGTCTCCTCATGATAAGCACCGTACTAATTATTAAGGGACAATTGGCAGTTGCAATGGTGTTCATCTATGCTGTCTGTGCACAATATTTTTCATTTCATGATGTTGTGAAAATTTATTTTGTTGGCACATTAATCGGTTTTTTATCTGTTGTTGGATTAGCAACTTTAGGGTTTATATCAATGAGAGATCCTCGGCAAGGTTTGTTAACATTTGGATTTCAAAATCCAAACACTACAGGTCTCTATGTTGCATTAATGTTAATGTATTTGATCATTCTAAAGAATAAAAATATACTTTTAAAATTTTTATTTGTTTTGGGAATGATGGTTAACATCTTTATATTGAATGATAGTACGGCTACATTGATGATGACTATATTTGTTGTGTTAGCAATTGGGTATAAATTAGTAGATAAAATGTTCCATTTAAAAGTTATCGCTTTTTTTTCTAGTCTCATACCATTCTTATTATGGATTGCGTCTATTGGAATTGCCAAAAATTATGGTTATTCGAATTTTTTCATGAAATTAAACGAACTTTTAACCAACAGGCCATATCTGTGGAATTTTTATTATACGAATTTTCCCCCGAAGGCATTTTTGCAAAACATTAATCCAAACGACATTTATTTAAGTCAATTACCAAGCAACGGTGCATTTGATGGTGCGTATATTTCGTTTACAGTTAATTATGGTTATGTGTTGGCTTTAATGCTTACTTTTTTACTTTGTTTGTTGATATGGAGATCAATTAAAAATGAAAATAAATGGTTGGTAATTTTGACCCTTTCTCTTGTATTTACAGGATTCACTGAAGGAATATTGTTTTCAGCATTTCAAAATCCAATAATTGTTTTAGCAGTGGCTATTTACGCAAAAGAATGGTTTATTGACTCAAAGGAGATTAAAAGTTGAAAAAAAGAATTTTATTAACAGGGGTTGGTGACAAAATTGGTGGAATTGAATCTTTTGTCTCTTTAATTTTGAAAAACCTTCATGATGACTTTGATTTTTCAATTTTAGCTGCGACAGAAAACCATGTGGCAAAAGAAGACTTGTTTCACAAATACAATATAAAGGTCTACTACGTTAACAATATATTTGGCATGAAAAACGTGCTAAATAGAAAAGAAACGATGATTAAATTTTTGCAGATGAATAAATTTGATATAATTCATATCAATGCAACTACACTGAATACGGAATTTATTGCTGAGGCTGCGGATTGTTTAAATATTCCGAGTGTATACCATGTGCATAATGCCTCTCCATCAGGACATAGTAAGTTAAGTAAATTAATCACTTCAATTATGTCAATCTTTTTTAAAAGAAGATTAAATAAAATTGACAAAATTAAATTTGTTTCTGTTAGTAAAGAGGCTGCTGATAAAGTGTTTGGACCGCGTATTGAAAGCGAAATAATTGTAAACGGAATAGATACTGAAGAATTAAAATTTAACGAACAAAACAGAAAAAATTATAGAGAGAAATTATCTATCAAGGATGATGATAAAGTTCTGATCATGGTAGCGAGATTAATGCCCATTAAAAATTATCACAAAGCCGTAAATGTGGCTCGAATGATGATAACTAACAAAGAATTGAACCATTTCTTTATTGTAGGCGACGGTCCTGAATATAATCAAATCAATAACGAAATTCGCGGAATGCGAAATTCAATACACATGCTTGGCGAGAGAACTGATATTGCAGAGTTATTATCAATGAGCGATGTGATGATATTATCATCATTTTCTGAAGGACTATCAATAAGTGTCATTGAGGGCCAGGCTGCGGGACTTCCCGTCGTTGCATCTAGAGGAGTGCCTGAAGTTACAAATGTTACTAATGAAGTTGCATTTTTGAATGTAACAGAAAAAGATGAAATTTGGTCAAAAGCAATTGAGAATTATTTACATATGAGTGTTGATAGGGATGACATGAACGAAATTGTAAAAAATTCAAAATTTTCAAAAAAGAAATTTATTCAATCAATTATTGAGTTGTACAAATAGCGAGGAAAGTTAATGAATTCAAGAACAAGTAATTCAATAAAAAATTCAACATTTGCGTTTGTGGGACAAATTGTTATTTTGTTGCTTCAATTTGCTAGTCAAACCGTATTTGTCAGAACTTTGGGCGCAACTTATGTTGGTGCGAATGGTCTGTTCTCAAATCTATTAACTCTGCTTTCGTTTGCAGATTTAGGAATAGGGGGAGCAATCACCTATTCCCTTTATAAGCCGATTGCTGATAATAATCATGAAGATATTATTGCGATAATGAATCTATTCAAAAATGCATATCACTCCATTGGCAGTTTTATTTTTTTCGCTGGGGTTGTATGTTCATTTTTTGTAGATCATTTTGTGAACAAAAACTCAACAATTCCTAATTTGCAGGTAATGTTCATTCTATTTGTGACAAATTCTGCTGCGAGTTATTTCTTTGCCTACCTTAGATCGTTTCTGATTGCAAATCAACAAGGCTATGTTGACACTTTAAATAGAGTTTTATTTACCTCCTTGCAAACTGTATTTCAAATTATATTTTTGATACTAACGCATCAATATTTTGTTTTTTTGACAATTCAAATTATTTTTACAATTTCATCTAATGTTGCATTACAAAGAAAAACATTGAATTTTTTTTCTTTTTTAAAAACTAAAGAAAAGAAAAAAGTTCCTCAAAAAACAGTGAGCAAAATTAAGAGAAATATTCTCGGAGCAATTGCTTCGAGACTTGGAATTGTTGTGTCTAATGGAACCGATAATTTAATTCTGTCAACATATATTGGACTAAATTTGGTGGGTAAGTATACGAGTTATCTGCTGATTTTAAACAGCGTTCAAAATATCATTACACAGGCTTTTAATGCTGTGGTTTCAAGTATTGCGAATTTTTCGATTTTAAAAAGAGGCGTTGAAGAAGATGACGTTTTTTTTAAATTACAGTATTTGGCCTTTGGAGCAGCTTATGTAATATCACTTTCAATGTATTTTATTATGCAGAGCTTTATTAGTATCTGGATTGGAAAATCTTTTCATCTTAGTCAATTTACGCTGAGGCTATTAATAACTGTTTGGTTCATAAACGTTAACAGGTTGAGTGTGCAGTCATTTATAACGGCGCATGGATTGTATTGGGAAACAAAATGGAAATCAGTTGCAGAGGCCTTGATCAACCTATTAGTAAGTTTAACTTTAATTAATTTAACTACTTTAGGGGTAAATTCAGTTATCATTGGTACGCTCGCGGCTTGTGTTTTTGTAGATATATGGTGGGAACCTTTATTACTATTCAAATTTGGATTAGAAATTGGTAAAGTGAAGTATATGATTAAATATTCAAAATATACTCTACTGTACATAGTTTCTGTCCTGGTTATAAAATATACAAATGTTACATCTTTCGTAAGTCAGACATCATTTTTTAATGTAATTATCTGGGCAGTAATTAGTTTTGTTTTTTTTGCTGCAATTTTTATGTGCTTTAATGCTTTTTCAAAAGAACAACGTTTTTTTATTCAATTATTGAAGAGAAAAATTTTAAAATAAAAACTTTAATTTTAAAAGTATTTTTTTAAAATTAAAATAATTTATTTGAATAGATCAATAGGGAGCACACTATCGTTTTGAAAATTTCTTAGTATAATTTGAATTAATCAAAATATATCTGAAAAAAAGTTTAAATTGTTGTAAACTAATAAATAATTAAAACTCATGAGGTGTGACATGGTACTTTATCTGACATTTTTAGCGATTTTATCACTAATTTTTTTAATCATGCTATTCGTTAACTACCGACGCACTAAAATCAACGGCCGCCCAGAACACCTAGCTGCTGTTCGCATTGCGGTCAGTTGGATTTTGTTGATAACACTGGTGTCTAGTGGTGGAGGGGCGGTTTATGCTGCCATGCATCACAATAAGAAAGCGAACGCACCAAAAACTGAGAAGGTCACCAAGAAAGCAGCTAGACTTGATGCCTTGAATGTTGAATTCACGCCCCAAAAGCCGGCGTTAAAAGACGGTAAGGTGAAAGTGAAATTTAAAGTTTCAGAAAAAACCAAGGTCAAGATCGTTCAACTCGACGGTAAGAAAACAGTCAAAACGTTTGATAATGCTAATAAAAAAGCTGATGCACAATTCGAGTATATATTTAAAAAAGACGGCAAGTATAATGTGATTGCCACTAGAAATGGTCAGAAGATGGTTCACCATTTGACGATTAAAGCTCAAAAGAAAGATGAAAAGAAATCATCATCAAGCAGTAGTGAAAGTGAAGGTAGCAGTAGTAACTCATCTTCGTCATCTTCAACTACAGGTAGCACAAAGAGCAAATCAAATGGTAACCAATCAACCGGTTCAACTTATAATGGTCGCTATGTACCAAGTGGCGGCTATGGTAGTGGAAGTACAGGTGGTTCTGCAGGTTCTGGTAATGATGGCGGCGGTACTGGAACAGCACCAGCCACAAGCGACAACACTGCACCCGCAGCGTCTGATTCAGGCGTGACTGAAGAATATGTTCCTAGTGGCAATTAATTTTTTGAACACTGAACAATGAAACTTTGATGAGGTAAAAAATATGATTTGGTATCTAATATTTTTAGCAGTCTCTTCGTTGATCGCTTTGATTGTCAACTTTTTGAATATGAAAGAGAGTTTGCTAAGTAGACAAAAAATGAAGTTTGGTCGGTTGAGAGTATTAAGCAACTGGCTATTGCTCGTTATTTTTGTTGGTAGCCTCGGTGGGGCAGGCTTTGCTACATTTAAGGGGATGCCTTCATCTGAGAACAGTGTGAAAACCCAGCATGCTCAAACGACATCAAGTAGTAAACATACAGTTAAAAAGACAAGTGTAAAAGCTGATCAGTTGAGTGTGACTTATTCACCTAAAAAACCGATTGTTTCTGGTGATTCTTTGACTGTTAAATTTAAAGTGCCAGCTAAGGCCAAACTCGAAATCGTGGGTCATTATTCTGGTACCACTTATAAGACCTTTACCAATCACCATAACAAAGTGACTACTTTCAAGTACAAGTTTAAGGCTGATGATACGGGAACTTTTGATTTGGTCTTGACCAAGAACGGTCATAAGACAACGAAGAAATTCACTGTTAAAAGTGCTGATGACACGAATCAGTCAACACAAACTTCTTCAGCAACGTCGAGCAGTTCCAGTTCTAGCTCGACTGGCAAGAGTTCAAGTGGCGGTAGTTCTAAGAGCGGCAATGGTGGTAGTAGTGGCTCAAGCGGTGGAGGCGGCGGTAGTACGACGCATTCAACTCCAGGTGGTTCACATAGCTATGTAACAACTAGTTCGTATACCACAACAACGACGACAACCACTACCACGAATCCTGATGGATCTTCAACGGTAGAAACACATACAAGTCGTTCGAATTAAAAGGCTGTGTTAAACAGTCTTTTTTTATGGTTCAAACGCAAAAATTATGACACATGGTTGCTAATTGTGTTTCTCGATTTAGGATGGACTGTGTTATATTGGTGTAGAGATAAATTTGAGATGAGGTAAATAGAATGATTGCGTATTTAATTTTTTTGGCAGTCTTTTCATTGATTGTTTTAATTATTGGCTTTCTCAATATCAGAGCGAGTTTAAAAAATGGTCGTGAAGTTAAATTTGTGAGAGTCAGAGCGTTACTCAGTTGGGTATTAGTCTTTATTTTTGTGGGTAGTATTGGCGGTACCATCTACCTATCAGTGCATGATAATGAATTACCAAGTAAAACAACCAGCAATACCAAAACACAAAAAGCGAGTTCGTCATCATCGACATCAAAGACAGCCCCTAATTTAAAAGTAACCTATTCACCAAAAGAGCCGATTATTTATAATGACGGCGTGGAAGTTAGTTTTAAAGTACCAGCAAAAGCTAAATTAGAGATTGTCGCTCATTTTTCAGGGTTGACTTATAAAACATTTACCAATCATACAAATAAGACTAAATACTTTAAGTTTAATTTTGATGAAGCTAGTACCTTTGATTTAGTTGTCACCAGAAATGGGCATAAGAAGACCCAAAAGATTACGATTGAAAAAGCAAACGGTGGGCAAAGCAATCAAACCGCCACTAGCACCGTTAGCAGTTATAGTTCATCAAGTAGTTATGAACAGACTAGTTCACAACCGACGACGAACAATACTCAATCTAGTAACACAGCAACCACGGGAACTAATAACGCACAATAAAATCTGAAAGGCTGTCTCGACAGCCTTTTTTGATTATATAAAATTCCATTAAGCTCCCGGCAATTGGTCATAGAAACTATTATTTGGTAATATAATAAAGGTTAAAGTGTTAAAAAATGGACCAAGATTAAGGAGAACGGCTATGAAAGTGATGGTTGTCGACGACGATAAAGAAATCGTTCAGTTATTAGAAATTTATATTAAAAATGAAGGCTACGATGCAGTCGCAGCCTATGACGGCAAAGAAGCCCTAACAAAACTCAATACCAATCCAGACATTGATCTCATTATTTTAGATATTATGATGCCTGAAATGGACGGGATTGAGGTTGTAAAACAAGTTCGTAAAGATTCCCAGATTCCAATTTTAATTTTATCCGCAAAAACGGCAGATATGGATAAAATTCAAGGATTAATTACTGGGGCAGATGACTACGTTACTAAGCCATTTAACCCACTTGAAGTGATGGCCCGGGTTAAATCATTACTTCGTCGAAGTCAAAACGATGTGACAAACGACACCCCTGATATTTTAGACGTGGGTCCACTGACAATTAATAAAGATTCTCATGAAGTTAAAACCTTAAACGGTGATACGATTCAATTGACAGCGCTCGAATTTGGTATTTTATACTTGTTAGCTAGTCACCCAAACCGTGTGTTCTCAGCAGATGATATTTTTGAACGTGTTTGGCAACAAGAAAGTATCGTTTCAGCTAAAACCGTCATGGTGCATGTGAGTCATTTACGTGACAAGATTGAAGAAGCAACTAACGGCGAGAAGGTTATCGAAACTGTATGGGGCGTGGGATACAAAATTGAGGCGCGATAGTTAGAGGAGAAACACAGTGAAATTAACGGCTGGGGAAAAAAGTTCATTGATTTTTGAGGGGATTACGACTGTAATCCTCTTATTGCTGTTGAATCTTTCTATCATTGTGATTATCGAAGAAACAGTGCGCCACAATCCAGGACTAGAAAATGGTATTTTTATCATTAAACAGTCCTTGACCATTGGCCCTTACCAGGCGCGCATATGGAGTTATCAACGCTGGTTACTCGGCTTTATGATTATCATTGACGTAGTTGTTTTGTACTGGCGCTTAATTCGCCGCTACCGTCAATATCAAATGCATCACATCATTTCAGAACTCCACTACATTGCTCAAGGTCACTTTGATCACCGCATCCCATTTCGCCTTAAAGGTGATCAACAGCGTGTGGTAACCAGTGTGAATTCATTGGTTGATAGTGCGATTCAATCGATGGATGATGAGCGCAAAATTGAACAATCCAAAGATGAATTGATTACCAATGTTAGTCATGATCTACGGACACCATTAACTTCGATTATTGGCTATCTAGGCTTAATTGAAGATAAACAATACCATTCTGAAGAAGATTTACTGAAATATACCCATACAGCCTATGAAAAGGCTAAACAAATGAAGGCCTTAGTTGAAGATTTGTTTGAATACACTAAGGTGCGACAAACTGAAGCACCAGTGAACATTATTAATGTTAATCTGGATCAAATGTTAGAACAACTGGCTGCTAGTTTTGAACTTGAAGCTTCTAAAAAGAATATCGAGATTCGTTCGACTACTAAACCGGCCAATCTGATGATTGAAGCTGATGCTGAAAAGTTAGGGCGTGTTTTCAGTAATTTAATTGCAAATGGCTTGAAGTATGGCCAAGAAGCAACCTACATTTCTCTGAATGCCAAGCAAATTGATGACAACGTGGAAGTGCGTGTGTCTAATGATGGAGCTGAAATTCCACAAGAATCTCTTAATCACTTGTTTGAACGTTTTTATAGAGTGGAAGAATCAAGGTCTAAAGCAACCGGTGGGACTGGGCTAGGCCTTGCAATTGTCCAAAGCATTGTTGATCTTCATCATGGAACGGTGAAGGTAGAATCTAACGAACAAGAAACTAGTTTTATCGTGACATTACCAATCAATCGAGCTTAGAAGAGGTTAGTTATGCAGATTTTGAAACGCGGCACCATTTTGATACTGGCTGTCTTAACAATGGTCAGTACCTTTTTTATGGGCTTTTTGCCCCCAGTTCAGGCTGCAGTAACAGTTGACGCCACAGCAGCACTGACAGTGGATGAACAGACTGGCCAAATTTTATTTGATCAAAATAGTAAACAGGTCTTGCCGATTGCATCTATTTCTAAGATGTTAACAGTGGCGGTGATTGAACAAGAAGTTCAAGAAGGTAAGTTAAAGTGGGATACGCCGGTTACGATTAATCAAACCATTGCGGATATTTCGAATAATTCTGAGTTTTCGAATGTTGCCTTACAGGCCAATCAAAAATACAGTGTTGACCAATTAATGAATGCGACCTTAATTCGTTCCGCAGATGGTGCAGCCTTAGCGCTGGCAACAATGAACGGCCAAACGGTTGCTAGCTTTAATGAGAAGCTGCAGGCAATGGCCAAAAAAATGGGGATCAACGATGCTAAAATCTATAATTCGGTTGGGTTGGATAATGATGACCTTGGGACGTTAAAGCTCAATAATGTGCCAGACGAAGCCGAAAATGCGATGTCCGCACGCGACGTTGCGAAGTTGGCCACGTACGTGATTAAACATGATCCTCATGTTTTGAGCATTACAGAAAAAACAAAGGAACAGTTTCATTCTATTGATGGTTCTGATGTTGTTAATACGGAAAACTTGAATGAGATGTTACCAGGTAATAAACAGGCATTGACTGGTTATACTACCGATGGTCTAAAGACTGGGACGTCGGATGCTGCTGGCGATTCGTTTGTCGGCACTGGGACCTATAAAGGCCATCGATTAGTCACAGTAGTGTTACATGCCAACCACGACCGGTATGTTCAAACTAGCTCAATGTTAAAGACTGTTTTTGCGGAATACCAGCCAACGGTGTTGAATAAAATTGCCAGCGTGAAAAAACTAATGCACCAAAAAACGCCAACAGGTCAACAAGCATCGACCCAGTTGACGTTAGCGAACAATGAAACTGTCTGGCTAACCAAAAAAATGTCCATAAAAAATTGGACAGTGACAAAACACGTTAGCAAAGCGGCCGTCACGGCGCCTTTTAAAAAGAATCAAACAGTCGGTCATCTGACAATCAGTCAAAAGAAAATTTCATTTTTGACGAGTAACCACAATTATCAGGCGCAGTTAGTAACGACCGAAAAAATGGCGAAAACAAATTGGTTAGTTGCCACCTGGCGCCAAATTTTTAGTTGAAATTAATAACCGAACTTAGGGTGTATGTTTCATCAAATTATTCGTTTCAATCAATCAATTTTGCCAATTTTGATTATTTGATATATCAGATGAGAAAAAAAGCGAACATGTTTTTTTATGTCGTCTACAGACAGGACTCACAAAAAGTTAGCAACTATTCATTGTTTTAAAAACATGTTAAAATAGATTTTGTATTGTGTAATAAAATAGTCCTTTTTTGTAATCTTAGCTTTGCTATTATGTTTTTTATTTGGAGGAGCTTTCTTGACACTTAAAAAGCCAAAAAACTGGTTAGAGGTTTTGAAGATTTCAATGCCTCTGTGCTTAAGCTATATACCCATTGGGCTAGCGTGTGGGATCTTACTTCACGCTGCCGGGTTTAACTTCTTAATGACATTTTTGGTCTCCATCGTGGTCTTTTCCGGGGGAGCACAATTTCTGATTGCTTCACTCTTAACCATTAATGCACCAATGATGTCAATCGTTGTGACACTATTTTTCTTGGAACTACGTTACGCTTTATTAGGTTCCAGCCTTTCACGGTATATGAAAGGACAATCACAACATTTTATCTGGCTCTTCTCTGTTTCACTGAACGATGAAAATTATGCCGTCAATTATTTAAAATTTGCGACGGATAAATATTGGACACCACGCCAAGCCTTGATGGTTGAGCATTATTCACTGGCAGCTTGGGCAATTTCAAACTTAATTGGTAGTTTGATTGGTAGTGCGTTAGTGATTGATCTGGAAATTGTCGACTTTGCGCTCACTGCTTTGTTCTTATACATGATTGTGATGCAAGTCAGAAATCGCTTGATGGTCATCATTGGTTTGTTGTCAGCAGTCTTATCGGCATACTTCCTAGTCGTCACTAAGAGTACGATTGGCTTGATTATTTCAACGGTGATTGCCTCATTCGTTGGTTTCTTAGTTGAATCTCAAGTTCGTAAACTTAAAGACAGTGAACTCGAAACGTTTCTGTTTGGTAAGGTGCGCGGACCTGCGAACACCCGTAAGACGATTGAAGATAAGCAAGAAGATAGCTAGTGGAGGATGACCATGGATAGTGTCTGGTTACAATTACCCGTTCTAGCAGGGACGGTTGTCAATAAAATGAACACAATGGATCACTTTATTTTAGTGATCCTAGCTGCCATTGCCGCATTTATTCCGCGTTACTTACCAATGCTGTTTTTCTCTACAAGGGAAATTCCAGAGTGGTTTAATGAATGGATGAAATACGTGCCGGTTTGTTTATTCACGGCACTGGTAGTGAAAGGAATTTTCATCACTACTGATGGCTATAAGTTTGTTTTGTTCGGTCACGTTAATTACATTATTGCCGCCATTATTGTCATGGTGGTGACTTATCTAACGCGGTCAATGGCCTTATCCGTGATTGCTGGGTTGATTGCCGTGTTCGTGCTAACAATTATTCTATAAATAAATAAGACCTTTGATGAATTAATCATTAAAGGTCTTTTAAATTACTTTGTTTCGTACATATAATCACGTGTCATTGGTAGCACTCGTCCAGAAGGTCCTTTGGTCATCAAGTATTGAATGACATCAATATTACCTGATTGGAAAGAAGCGGCACAAGCTTGGAGGTAGAGATCCCACATGCGCGTGAAACGCGTACCATGCATACCATCAATTTCATCACGATTGCCATTGAAATTAGCATCCCAAATTTCGAGAGTGCGTTGGTAATGGCGACGCAGTGGTTCCATGTCGTCAATTTGCATGTCGGCTTCCACAATGTGGTCTAAGTTCTCAGTCATGCCAGGTACATAGCCACCTGGAAAGATGTATTTATTAATCCAACCATTGTAAGCCCCACCTTGTTGGCGAGTAATACCATGAATTAAAGCAACACCGTCATCTTTTAAGTAACGATTGACATCTTGGAAGTATTCGCCAAGATTTTCTTTACCGACGTGTTCAAACATGCCCACTGAAGTGATGTAATCCCATTGCTCGTCACCGAGCTCACGATAATCTTGCAAACGAACTTCGGCCACGTCATCCAAATCGAGTTCGTGGATCCGCTTTTGCACCATGTCATATTGTTCTTGACTCAGTGTGACCCCGGTGACCTTGAGCCCATATTCCTTAGCAGCAGCGAGCATTAATGTTCCCCAGCCACAGCCAATATCGAGGAAGGTTTTTCCTGGTTCTGGATTGAGTTTTCTCAAGATATGATCAACTTTATCTTTTTGTGCTTGTTCCAAATCATCATGATTGCCATGTGTGAAGTAGGCACATGAATAAGTCATGGTTTCATCAAGCCACAGCTTGTAAAAATCATTGCCGACGTCGTAATGACTTTGAATATCAGTCTTACTGTCTTTTTCAGAATGACCTTGCTTTGGTAGAAATTTGATGAATTTTGAATTATGGAAAAAGCTGCCAGCTGATTCATAGGCCGATTCGATTAATTCTTGAATGCTACCGTCAATGTCAATTTTGCCATCCATGTACGCTTCACCAAGCGCAATCGAGGCATTACGAGTAATTTCTTTAACTGGCACCATTTCGTTGAACGTAATCGTTACGCGCGGGTCGCCTTCTCCATACACATCGCTTTTACCATCCCAGTAGTTAACTTTGATGGGGATGTTGAATGAATTTTTCAGAAATGTTTTATAAAACGTCTTTTCTAACATAAAATCCAAACTCCTTCTCTTATATATTTTTAATCTTGATTAGTATACGCTTTAGATTATGAAAATGGCAAAGAATTCATCATATGAATGTTATAATATTTGAATGTTATAATATTTTTTGAGTATGAGAATGAAGGGGATGGCAGTTATCAGTCCGTGGCAAAAATTTATTGGAAATGTACCATTACGACGTTTCAGCGTTTTGGCGTTGATCGTCTTTGTCCTATGGTTAGCTCGATCAGTGATGAGTACGGTCTTGCTGACGTTTATTTTTACTTATTTAGTGACGCATTTAGTGCGGATGATTCAAAAAAAGGTTAAGATACCGGCCGCAATTATTGTGTTAGTCACCTACGCTTTGATTATTTTAGCGTTGTATTTCGGTATTACCAATTATTTACCGAAGTTGATTGATCAAATTGTAAAAATGACAACGTCGCTGATTGATTTTTATAATTCGCAAGCAAAAGCGAAAGGGACCAATGAGGTCATAAAATTGATCAACAATTACATCAGCACGTCTAATATTTTCGATCAAGTTAAAAAAGGTGCGGTCGTCATTGTTGAATACATTACCAGTGTCGGGGCTATGGCGGTCACGTTTGTAATGTCGATTATTCTTAGTTTCTTCTATACAATTGAACTCAAACAAATGAATGAGTTTTCTAGACGTTTTTTGGATAGTGATTTTGGCTGGTTCTTTCAAGACATTTCTTTTTTTGGTAAGAAGTTTGTCAATACGTTTGGTGTTGTGTTGGAAGCCCAGTTCTTTATTGCGATTGTCAACACGGCACTCACAACCGTTGTTTTGATTTTCATGAACATGCCACAAATTTTGGCGCTATCAATCATGGTTTTCCTATTGAGTTTGATTCCGGTAGCCGGCGTGATTATTTCATGTGTACCGCTAAGTATTATCGGCTATTCAGTCGGTGGCATTCATGATGTGATTTACATTTTAGTGTTGATTTTGATTATCCACACGCTAGAAACTTACATTTTAAATCCTCAATTTATGTCGAGTCGCACTGAACTACCTGTTTTTTATACGTTTGTCGTGTTACTCATTAGTGACCGACTGTTTGGTACCTGGGGCTTGATTGTCGGAGTACCAATCTTTACGTTCTTGCTCGACATTTTAGGCGTCAAGTCAGTCCACAAGAAAATCAAGCTTCCGCGGTTGAAATCCGACTAAGTTAATAAAATCACTTTCGATTTTTGGCATTTCAGAGTAGAATATAAAAGATAATAAGAAAGAAAGAGGTCATTGAAACTATGGCAAAACTTGTATTAATCCGTCACGGACAAAGCGAATGGAACTTATCTAACCAATTTACTGGTTGGGTAGACGTTGATTTAAGTGAAGAAGGCGTAAAACAAGCCCAAAACGCTGGTAAAGCAATTAAAAAGGCCGGCTTGGAATTTGATTATGCTTATACTTCAGTATTGAAACGTGCCATCAAAACCTTACACTATGCATTGGAAGAATCAGATCAAATCTGGGTTCCAGAAACTAAAACTTGGCGTTTAAACGAACGTCACTACGGCGCTTTGCAAGGCCAAAACAAAAAAGAAGCTGCCGAAAAATTCGGTGAAGATCAAGTGCACACTTGGCGTCGTTCATACGACGTGCTTCCTCCATTGTTAGATGCTAACGATGAAGGTTCAGCTGCTCAAGATCGTCGTTACGCTAACTTGGATCCTAAGTTGATCCCTGGTGGCGAAAACTTGAAAGTTACTTTGGAACGTGTCATGCCTTTATGGGAAGATGAAATTGCACCTAAATTATTAGACGGCAAGAACATCATCATCGCTGCCCACGGTAACTCATTGCGTGCCTTGAGCAAGTATATTGAGCAAATCTCTGATGAAGATATCATCAACTTGGAAATGGCTACAGGTCAACCAGTTGTGTATGACTTTGATGAACATTTGAATGTTTTAGGTAAAGAAAAATATTAAGATCGTGATTCATTAGATCTGGTTGAGCACTCACTTTGGTGAGTGCTTTTTTTATTTAATCATTAGTATAGTTAAAATGCATACATTTTAATTCAAGATAGGTATTAGACATGATGAATGAACGCAGTTATTCTTAATTTATTGAGAAAAAGAGTGGTAGGTGAATGATTTGAATACTTCAAATGATATTTTAAAACGTGCTCAGGCGGGTGGCTTGATTGCATATGATGACCCTGACTATGGAAAGATTGATGCAGTTGTTGAAGAAAATGCGCAGCTGACGGCACGATTTAATAATAGTTATCATGATCCAGAAGGACGACGCCGTTTGTTGAGCCAAGTATTTGGTTATGAAGTGCCAGCAACAACAATTATTAACGCACCATTTAATACAGACTTTGGTCGTCACACCCAGCTGGGTGAACGAGTTTTTATCAATAAAGACTGCATGTTTGTTGACCTTGGGGGTATCACGATTGATGATGATGTCTTAATTGGGCCACGTACCATTTTAATTTCGGTCAATCATGTTGAAAAACCTGAACAACGACGCAGTTTGATGACCAAGGCGGTTCATATTAAACAACATGCTTGGTTGGGTGCGAATGTAACAGTATTACCAGGGGTCACGATTGGTGAAAATGCCATTGTCGGAGCTGGGTCAGTTGTTACTAAGGATGTTCCTGATAATACGATAGTTGTTGGTAATCCAGCTAAAAAAATAAGGATGACTGCGCAGTAAAGCATAGAAGAGTTAAAATGGAGTCGATGTCTGGTTTACGTGTTAAGTCGCAAACATCTAACGTTGTATTGAAATAAGGAGTAGATAAAAAATGAAAAGTACATTATTTGTAAAACCCGGTGAAGTAACCATTAAAGATATCGAAAAGCCAACCATTCAAGCAGATGACGATGTGATTATCCACGTTGTTCGCACCTGCGTGTGTGGTTCAGATTTATGGGCTTATCGTGGCTTAGAAGACAAAGAACCTAATTCAGAAAATACCGGTCATGAGGCGATTGGAATTGTGGAATCAGTAGGGGATGCAATTACTAGTGTCGTTCCCGGTGATTTTGTGATTGCGCCATTTACACATGGCTGTGGTCATTGTGCGGCTTGTCGTGCCGGCTTTGATGGTGACTGTCAGAATCATACAGATAACTTCAGCAACGGTATTCAAGCTGAATATGTCCGTTTCCAACATGCTAACTGGGCCTTAGTTAAGATTCCTGGTCAACCAGCAGATTACAGCGAAGAAATGTTAAATTCATTATTGAGCTTGGCTGATGTTATGGCCACTGGTTACCATGCTGCACGTGTGGCTAATGTGAAAACTGGTGACACCGTGGTTGTCGTTGGTGACGGTGCTGTTGGTTTATGCGGCGTGATTGCAGCCCAAATGCGTGGTGCTAAGCGCATCATTGCGATGAGTCGTCATGAAGATCGACAAAACTTAGCATTGGAATTCGGTGCGACAGATATCGTGACTGAACGTGGCGATGAAGCAGTTGCCAAAGTCATGGCGTTGACGAACAATGCCGGTGCTGACGCCGTCCTTGAATGTGTTGGTACTGAACAATCAAATGACACAGCTATGCGTGTTGGTCGTCCAGGTGCCATTGTTGGTCGGGTTGGCTTGCCACATGAACCAAAAATGGATATGACCCAGTCATTTTATAGCAACACGATTATTGCGGGTGGCCCAGCGTCAGTGACGACTTATGATAAGACAGAACTTTTGAAAGCTGTTTTGGATGGTCAAATTCATCCAGGGAAGGTCTTTACTAAGTCATTTGCATTAGATGACATTGATGCAGCATATCAAGCAATGGCCAATCGTGAAGCCATTAAATCATTAATTGTGATTCAATAGAAGAAGTGATTAAGACTTCTAAATGAATTAAAACTTTTAATATAATTTAAATACGCCATTATAATTTGAACTTTTGTTTCGATTATTATGGCGTATTTTTATTGTACTTAATTAATTAAATTTCCGTAGTTATTAAATGGCATTAATCTATGCAAAATAGTATGTACAAATGAAGCTATTTGTGCAATGATATGTGCAGATGGTTGACAATTAATCCACTTAATTGATTCGTCACCATAACAATACTAACAACTGATTAAAAAAATTGTCATGATGGGGTTTGGGTATGATAAGGAGGTCATTATCCGATGGTAGGCAAGAATAATTATCAAAAGGCCGTGAAGGCCAATTTGCAAGAACATCATAAAGCGTACAAGGTTGGTAAAAGGTGGGTCTACGCTAGTATTTCTAGTTTAGCGTTTGGCTCAATGCTGTTTTTCAGTGGCCAACTGACTAGTTTTGCTGATACAACGACGGCTGATGCAACTGCTAATAGCACCACGAGTGCAGCCATTGCCGATAGTTCGAGTGTGACGTTAAAAACTGTTGCTAGCTCAGCAAAAAATAATAGTAGCGCTGTTACTAATCAAACGGCTGTAGCGTCTTCGTCAGCGGCTACTTCATCAGTGGCAAAAACAACACTCAATAATCCAACTGATAGTGAATTAGCAGCAACTAAAACGAGTGCTGCGGCCAATTATGCTGTTACTGCGTAACCACAAGAGGTGAACGCCATTGCTGGTACACCAACGACTGCCAATAAAATCAAAATTGAATCTGACGTAGCAACTCTTGGTAATGGAACCACACCATTGAATTCGGGAAATGCTGTAACAGATTATACAGTCACAGTTACATTTTCAAATGTCAAAGCTGGGGATGTCATTACCTACACGTTGCCCACTAATTTGGATCTATTAAAATATATTTCAACTGTCAACATGGTTGCTGGAACTGGTACAACTACTGTTACCAAAAATGATGATGGAACAGTTACCATTACGGACACAATTGCACAAGATTTAGTTGGAATTAACATTCAAACCAGTAAAGTCTCTTCATATAACAATAACGCAGACATTACGATATCACCTGATCAAATTGGAAAGACGGTGGTCGGTTATATTACCAGTACCTATAACGGAGTTGCAGATGGATCATTTGCAATTACACAAACGTATACACCTTCAATAACGATTCCGACTTCACCAACTCGAAGAGATCCAACACCATCAGTTGTCAGCTCAGTCTTACCAAATACCGATTATGTCTATAAATTTGCACTCGCGGAAACACCTGACTTTATTGCTGTTGGCGGTGATTCATTTGCGCAACCAAGTCAACAAGTTCGAAAAATGTTGAATACTGGCGGTGCTGTGATTACTATTCCAGTACCAAGTTCATTCGTATTAAATTCGTCATTAACTACTGACTTGAATGGCTTGGGTAGCTCAACGACAACGATTACCCAAGCAGGTAAGGGTGCAGATATCATTATTACTGTGCCTGCTGGTAACGGTGTATCCGGAGGAAATCTAAACCCATATTATTTGGCAGGATCATATGATATTACGCAGACGTCATCGAATCAAACGGTCACTGCCACATCAGGTGCCACAATCAGTCAAGTTGCACCCAATGGTATGATGACAGCTACAACGGCCGATAATTCAGTTTGGACAGAACAAATTGCGGCAGCTGATCAGGCAGATACCGAAACAACTGCAACTGTTAGTGGTAAGGGTAACTCATCAACAGCTGTTGATAAACTAATTTTAAATGCGGGACCAGATGCGCCACAATACATTAATCAAGTAACTGTTAACACGGATTCTGCCTATGAAATCACAGATGCTCAAATTACTTTCAATATTCCAGATGGTATTGATGGTACTGGATTCACAGTACCTAAATCGAATGATAGTTATACGAATAAAAATGGTCAATATACACGTGGGACGACTGAATACAGTTACACGGTCACACATGCAGATGGAACTGTCGAAACTGGCACTGTCGCTGACGGTGACACATTTACATCTAGCAAAACTTCACCAATTCGTACCATCGTTCTAACACCTAATTATTTAGCTCCAGGGGCTGGAGTTTACTCATTTAATCTCATTGGAACTTTATCGGATAATTATGATGATGGAACCGCAGTTGCAGTTGGCGATCAGTTGATTTTCACACAATCCGTTAACTATCCAAGTAATCAAAATGCCAATGATCCAATTACAGCAACTAACACTGAAACAGTGGTGGAAGGTGTTGCTCAATTGCGGGGTTATTTGCAGGGTAAAGATTCTCAAACGACTCCTGGTAGAGGAGCAGGCTCATACTTGGCTAACCAAACTGGTAATTGGGGGCAGACAACTAATTATGTTTATGAACCAATTATGTACTTTGTTTTGCCATCATATGCCTCAGTTGATTATGTTAAGGTACCTGAAGCTGATTTAGCCGGCGGGGTCAAAGTCAGTTATTACACGACTGATACCGGCGCAAAGGGTGTCAAAATCGACTATTCTGGTACTGGTCTTTATATGAATGCCGGCGCTGGGACAGGTGTATATGGAGTAGCATTGGACGCTTCGCCAATCGATACCGTGGCTGGATCATATCCAAGTTACTACTACATCTATTCACCACAAACAACGATTGTCACTGGCGCTAAGAATGCACCAGTTACAGATTTAACTTTAACTGATGGGGATGCTAACGCAGTCCTTGTTTACAGCCCAAACTGGAAGATTGAAACGGTACGATCGACTACCTCTTTCAATTTTGGCCAAGGTAATCAAGATTCAGAAGCCGTCACAAGTGGAACCTCCCAAGTGACTGGCGATTCAACCATTAATTTTTACACCAACATGGTTAATTCGTTGGCTGCTGAAACAACGAATACTTCTGAAGTAATTAATTTACCAACAATTGGTGATTCCTCAGGATCGACTTATACGTTTAAATTAAATGGACCAATTGAACTACCAAAATCATTTACAAATGCTGCCAACACAGACAATCCATTGAGTAAAGATGCCAAGGTTCTGTACAGTGTTTCTCTTTATGATGATACTGGTACAGCTACAAGCCCTGATACGACAGGCTACATGACTGCCGATGAGCTCACTGCAGCTGGGTATGATTGGTCAGATGTACGTTCTATTTATATCGATGTTGAATCAATTCCAGTTGATAATTCAACTGGTCGAATTAAGATTTCTGGGACAACCGATGATTTTCCAAAGCAAGTTGGTAAGATTGGTTATCTCGAAAGTATTTACTACGCAAACGAAGCCAATCCAGCAGTAGGTAAACAAGCAGCTTCGGTAGCCATCATTGGAACCTCAGATGTTAAAGCACAATTCCACTATGTCGACAATTCAGGAAACGATGTTTATATTCCATTGCCTGACCTCACTAAGACGTACAATGATGATGTTGATACGATGAATGCCACTGATTTTCCTGCCAGTGAAGCAGATTTCAATGCGACTGACCTGGCATTGATTCCAACTGACTATAAGCTAGCAACTAACGCAGATGGTAGTTTGCAACAATCTATTATTAATTCGGACGTTCCTAATTATAGTGGTTTACCAAATGATACAGCTGCATTTGGTCAAACAGTAGTTTACTATTTCGATGGAGATACTGTAACCTACGAACTGACAAATGGTAAAGCTACAGCCACCGTAACCTATGTGGATGATGATAATAATCAATCTGTCGTCGGTAAACCATCTAAGATTACTGGCTTAATTGGTACAAAAGGCACTTACACGGCAACACCACCTACGCTTTATGACCTCGCTCCTAAACAAAGTAATAAGATCGATTATGTCATTGCTACAGATGGCTCTGATGACATTACCGTTCACTTGGTTCATCAACATGAAACCGGAACGGCAACTAGTACCTATACCGTTAAAACAGCGGGATTGCCAGTTGATAAAGCTATTGCAGATGATTCAAAGACTGAAAATTGGACCACTGATACAGATAAAGTGACAAACGTTGTCACTTATACACCAACTGACAAGTCAATTGAGGTTACACCAACACAAGTTGCCGGCTATTCTGTCACACCTGCAAGTCATACCTTTACATTTACTGAGGACACGACTGCACCAACAGACCAAGAATTCACATTCGAATACTCAGCTGATCCACAAACATTGACGATTAACTATGTCGATGTTTCGACTGGTAACCAAGTTGCCACTGCTACAAAAGATGGGACAACTGATGAACCTGTTGATTATACAGCAGATCAAGTTCCAGCTAACTATGTTTTGGCAAAGGGACAAGCAGCAACTGGTACGAAGACATTGACCACTGATCCAGCTAAGAATGTGGTAGTCATTAACGTGGCACCATCAGTGGGTCATACTACCAAAACAACGACGCAAACTGTGAAGTATCTGCTACAGGGTACTGAAACCCCATTACACGCGGAAACAACGCAAGTCGTTACTTGGAACATTTCGACCAATGCTGTTACTGGGGATGTCATTGCCACACCTCAAGGGCTGTACGCAGAAACAACAGCGCCAGTAATTGCCGGTTATACCCCAACAACTGGTAGTGTGCCATTAGATAAGTTAGTTGCAGGCACTACATTGCCAGAAGACACGAGTGCTACCATCTTCTATACTGCCAATGGTCAATCATTAGCGATTACCTACGTTGATGATTCAACGCATACGACAGTAGCCAGTGATTCAGTACCGGGTAAGACAAATGAGTCAGTTAATTACACGGCAGATAAGATTCCTGCTAACTATGTCTTAGCAATTGGTCAAGCTGCAACTGGTTCGCAAACATTAAGTGCTGATGCAACTAAGAACACCGTTACTATTCATGTGGTTCCAGTTATGGAACATAGCACACAAGACACCACGCAAACGGTAAATTACGTAGTTGCTGGCACAACACATGCTTTGCATGAACCAACGACGCAAACAATCACATGGAATATTTCAACTAACGCTGTCACGGGTGAAGTGATTGCCACGCCACAAGGCGCTTATGCCGCCACTGGCGCACCAACTATCGCAGGCTACACACCTGACAAGACAAGTGTTGCGGCAACGACACCAACTGCAAGTACCAAATTGCCAGAAAATACTAGTGCCACGATTAACTACACGGCTGACCCACAAACACTGACCATCACGTACGTTGACGATTCAACCAAGACGTCGGTTGGTAATGATTCTGTAGACGGTGTAACGGATCAAGACGTTAGCTACACAGCAGACAAAGTACCAGCTAACTACACTTTGGCTATTGGTCAAGCAGAGTCTGGTACACAAACATTGAGTGCGGATGCAACGAAGAATACTGTTACCATTCATGTTGTCCCAGTGGTTAACCACACCACCCAAGACACAACACAAACGGTAAACTACGTTGTTAGTGGCACTGACACAGCATTGACGGACCCAACGACACAAACAATTACGTGGAACATTTCCACTAATGCGGTTACTGGTGAAATCATTGCCACACCACAAGCTGGTTATGCGGCAACGACAGCACCAACAATTGCCGGCTACACACCAGATAGGAAAACTGTTGCAGCAGATAATCCATCACCAAGTACTACAATGCCAAAAGACAGTACTGAAACAATTAACTACACAGCTGATGGTCAAACATTGACGATCAATTACGTAGATGATTCAACTCATACAAACGTTGGCACAGATACTGCAACTGGTGTTACAAATGGCACGGTAGCTTATCAGGCAGATAAAGTACCTGCTAACTATGTATTGGCTACTGGTCAAGCAACGTCTGGAACACAAACCTTATCTGCTGATCCAACCAAGAACGTCGTGACGATTCATGTGGTTCCTGCTGTGGCACACACAACACAAACCACGACGCAAACAGTTAACTATGTTCTTGCCGGAACAACGACAACTATGCAAGATCCAACCACACAACAAATTACTTGGAACATTTCAACCAACCAAGTAACCGGTGAGATGGTTGCAACACCGCAAGGCGGTTATGCAGCCACTACAGCACCAACGATTGCCGGCTACACGCCAGATAAAACAAGTGTGGCCGCCGATAATCCAGTCGCAATGACAACCTTGCCAGAAGATAGCAGTGCAACGATTAGCTATACTGCTGATCCACAAACCTTAACCATTAACTATGTGGACGGGGCAACTGGTAAGACAGTGGCTACAGACACAGTTCCTGGGACCACCGATGAAGTAGTAAATTACACTGCTGATAAGGTCCCTGCTAACTATGTTCTAGCAAACGGTCAAGGAACAACTGGTACACAAACATTGACTGCTGATCCAGCTAAGAACGTAGCTACAATTAAAGTTGTTCCTGCTGTAACACACAGCACACAAGTAACAACGCAAACAGTTAACTACGTGCTTGCAGGTACCACAACTGCATTGAAGACACCAACCACCCAACAAATCACTTGGAACATTTCAACTGACCAAGTGACAGGTGACATAATTGCAACACCACAAGGCGGTTATGCGGCAACTACAGCACCAACGATTGCCGGCTACACACCAGATCAAACGAGTGTGGCAGCTGATAATCCAGCCGCAATGACAACATTGCCAGCGGACAGCAGTGCAACAATTAGTTACACCGCAGATCCACAAACATTGACGATGTTACTGGTGCAACAATTAGTACGGATACAGCCACTGGCGTAACGGATCAGACCGGCACCTATACAGTGACAGTTCCAGCTAATTATGAATTGGCGACAGGTCAAGCTGGTACGGTAGCCTACACGTTGAATGCAGATAGTGCGAAGAACAATGTCGAAGTTCATCTGACACATCATATCAGTCATACAACGACGACAACGACACGTACTATTAACTACTTGGTTAAGGGTTCGGATGCACAAGTAACCGACCCAGATGTTCAAACGATTACTTGGAACGTTTCAACCGATGATGTTACCAATGCTAGTGTTGCCACGCCACAAGATGGTTATGCCGAGGTAACAGCACCAACGATTTCTGGGTATACTGCTGATACGCCGGTGGTAGCTGCTGAAAATCCAGCTCCAACCTCTGCAGATCAATTAGCAGGCGAAACGGTGAATGTTTATTACATCCTTACTGAAACAGATGACAATGGTGAAGGCGATAACGGCACACCAAGTCAACCAACTGATGAAGGGACGACGACACCAACCGATACCAATAATGGTCAAATTACTGTTCCAACCAAGACGGGAACACCAGCTGGTACGCAAGCAGTTAAAGTGACTGGAACTCAACAAACTAAGGCAACTGCAAATAAATTGCCACAAACTGATGAAAAGGCCAATAGTATGGCAATCATTGGATTAGGATTGATGAGTTTCATGAGCTTTATGGGACTTGCAAGAACTAAGAAGCACGACTAGCTTGTAGCAAAGTTAGTTTGAAACACACAAAAGGCACACCTTTATAGGCGTGCCTTTTGTTTTTGTGCTAATTTTTACCAAGGGTTAAGTAAAAAAACTAGTCATACCAATATAAGGCAGACTAGTTAAGTGTTATTTAATTTTACCACCGCGTTTTGCAATTAATTTTTTACCATAATCACTGTCATAAATCTGATCTAATTTGGTTTGGAATTCATCACGCGGAATTGCTTCGCCAAACAGTGGACTGCCAGGTTCGAGTAGCAATCCAAACCGTAATGGTCCAAGATCGAGCGGATCAAAGCCAAAGTCACTAATGACTTGTTTGACGGTTGGCCGAATGGCATCATGATCGGTGGCAAAGGCCATTGCTCGGCGAACGTCTGGATGACGATCAACTTCAATTTCTAGATCATGGTAGCCCATATGATTGAATGCTTTAGCAACGAAACTATCTTTCAGATGGTCTTGCATGACTTCTGATGAAGAATGCGTGAAATTGGAAATATCATTATGAGTCCCGTCCACCTCAACCCAATAGTTGGTGGCATCAAGCACAATTTTACCTGCCAGAGCCTTTGGATCTAGCTCTTGATAATGACTGAGTGGGATGGCCAAGATGATGATATCAGCTTTTTGAATCACTTCATCGGTACTTAAGGTACTGGCACCGGGTGCGAGAGTATCGATGACCCATTTTAAGTCGTCCACTTTGTGACGGCTACCAATTAAAATGGGTAAATCAGCATTTACGCCTAATCGAGCAAGGGTTGAGCCTAATTTACCAGCACCAATAATGCCAATGGTTTGTTTTGTCATTACTTGTCGCCTCCTGCTCCTAACAATTCCTTCACGCGTGGAATAACTTTTTCACCGTAGTTTTTGATAGTCGCCTCACGTTGATGAAGCAGTTGACCACCAGTTCCATACACTAAATCAAAGCGTTGCATATCCATGGCACTCATGCTTTTGGCAATCTTAATGGCAACCTGTTCTGGCGTTCCAACGTAATAAGAACCTTGATCAATTTCGAATTCAAACCGATCACGAGTCATTGGTGCCCAACCACGGTCAATTCCAATGCGGTCCATTTCGGCTTTAATATACTTCCAACCCACTTCGATAGCTTCTTGCTCGTCATCTAAGATAATACCGTGGGCATGCATGCCTAGTGGGTGAGCCGTCTTACCAAATTGTTTAACGGCTTTGTGATACAAGTCCACATAAGGGCGGAAACGAGTTGGTTCACCACCGATAATCGCAATGACGACAGGTAGGTCGTAGTAAACGGCGCGGATGATTGATTCAGGTGAACCACCCACTGCCACGCTGGTCGCAATGGTTTCATCTTTTGGTAATTTAGGATAAATTGGTGTATTGGTCAGTTTTTGGGTGAACTTACCATCCCAATTCATTGGTTTTTTCTTGAGTAATTCTTCCCACATGGCAATTTTTTCTTCAAATAAAGCATCATAGTTTTCGAGATCATAACCATAGAGTGGGAACGATTCAGTAAATGAACCACGGCCAAGCATGACTTCTTCACGACCGTTCGAAAGGGCATGTAATGTACTGAAACGTTCAAAAACACGAACAGGATCGTCACTACTAAGGACAGTCACTGCAGTACCAAGTTTAATATTTTTGGTTACTTGTGACATTGCGGCAAGCACAGTTTCTGGGCTGCTAATTGCAAATTCAGGGCGATGATGTTCACCAAGGGCAATCAGGTCAATGCCAAGTTCATCAGCCATGTGGGCTTCTTTGACCACTTGTCGTAATGTTTCTTGGCCCGTCATTTGTTTGCCATCATCAGTAAATCCAATATCACCAAAAGTGTCGAGTCCGAATTGATATTTTCTATCTGCCATGAGTAAATCCTCCGTTTGTACTTACTTTTTGTAAGTAAAGTAATTTATTGTTATTTTACCTGATTTAATAAAAAAAGCAACTAATTATGTTATCGAAGAAAAATGGATTAGAGTTTCATGAAAAATTGACTTGTTCGCTTTTTGCATAGTTAAAGCCTGTTAAGGTGGTTATTGTAGAGATGTTAGAGCGGCAGTGATGTGATTAGAATTTGGAGGTGTTGCCAATGCAATATCAAAAAAGATTCGAAAGGATTACTTTATGTGTTAATTGGATTTGCAGCCATTCTGTTTGGAATTGCTGCAGTTCTAAAGGCGATTGCAGCAGTGATATTAGCTGTTGCATAGTTGATAAAAACACAAAAAAAGAGCCGACTCTAACTTTTCGACAAGCAGACGGTTCTTTTTTGTGTAACAGCGAAATGAACTAAGCTGTCCCTCTACATCTTTACCACGAGCTCATTATAACATGGCTCGTGGTATTTTTGAATCCATAAACAAGCATACTCTGGTATACTGTTATCATTCACACTTTAGGAGGTGGTAGAATGATACGTCTCGTATCTTCTAGTGCAGAGGTTGACGTCCGTTAACCGAATCACTAGACAGAATTCTCTTTCTAATGATTCACGTTTGTAATGAAAGGAATTCTCTATGACAACTAAAATTCAACCTTACCAATTTATGCAACTGCAAGAAATTATGAATGATCTCATTCACAGCTATCAATCACTGAGCGATTTTCGCACCATAGAAACGGTACAGGCCATCGCGGTCGAAAAAATTCAAGATACGATTCCTGATTTAAAAAGCGAAGCCCAAGAAATCGGTGAATTTGCATTGACTGCGCAATTGCGGCATCGCTCAGTAGATCAATTTTTTGAAACTTTCAAAGACAATGTCATCCCGTTTGTGGCCCCGAGTCAAAAACAGGTTGAAAAAGTTTTTCGGAAGGTCAAAAAATTAAAAGTACCTGAATTTGCATCGATTGATTTACGTGACTACACGTACTATGGCTGGAATGATATTGGTAGCCAACGAAAATTTATTCTCTATTATGATGAACATGACAAACTAGCTGGCGTATACGGCAGTATGTCACCCACAGTGGTGAAAGGTTTTTGTGCCATTTGCCAACATGAATCAAATGTGGCGCTATTTGCAACGACAACCAAACATGGTAGTGAAGGACAATATACTAAAAAAGGAAATTATATTTGTACTGACAGCACACGCTGTAATCATCAGCTTTGTCGCCGAGCTGATTTAGATGCATTTGTTGCAAGTGTTAAATAGTTGATAAAACAAGAGCCACCGCAAAATTATGCGGTGGCTCTTGTTAGTTAAAATTTGAATAATATTAGGTGGAGATGATTGGCATGGTAGTTTGAAGTCAGTATAGTAAGGCAAAACAGTCGGGGAGTGATTTAATGAAATTCCGCTCATTAATTTTAAAATTGATTTTATTGATCATTAGTTTAGGTGTGATTGCAGTTGGTGCAGTTCCACTGCCAGCGATTATTCATGGCCTCTTAACCACAGCGCCACATCATTTGCGTTTTGTCGGCTGGCTTTTAATTATTGGACTTTATGGTGTCATTATTAGTTTTTTGAGTGCCGTATTTTTCGCATTTCGCCTGCTGAGATTAATCGATCGCCAAAGTGTTTTTAACACAAAAGCAGTCGGCACCATCGCGGCTGCTAAATGGAGTTGTACAGTCATGTTTGTGAGTGCATTATTGTGGTTGCCGTTTATTTATTCAGTGGTGCAACAAGAAGACGCGCCAGGATTAATGTTAATGGGATTGGTACTCATCATGGTGCCACTAGTAATCGTTATTTTCTTAGCCATCATTCAGCGCATATGGCAAGCTGCAGTCAACGAGGTAACTAATTAATTAACTGATTAATTTCTAAGAGATCTGCAACTTCATATGTGGGTTGATAATCACCGTGATTTTCAGCCGCAGTCGGATTAAACCACACGCTATCAAGTTGAGCCTGGTTAGCCCCAGCAATATCGGCAGTCAACGAATCGCCGATCACCAACATCTCGCTAGTTGGCACGGTTGGCAGTTGGTTAAACACAAAATCAAAAAACCGTTCATCAGGTTTACGAAAACCGATATCCTCTGACAAAAAAATTTGATTAAAGTATGGTTGTAAATGAGCTGCACTCATTTGGCCAAGCTGTTTAACCTTGGTCCCATTTGAAATCACGTAAAGTTGATGAGTCGCTTGTAGCTGATTTAATAACTCATTGGCATGAGTAATCATGTGACTTTCGTGATTGAAAAATTGGCTAAAGTGCTGTTGCATGGCAACACCATCGACGGTCATGCCGAGATGTTCAAAAAATAGGCGAAATCGATTATCAAGTAAATATTTGCGATCAATGGTCTGTTGTTCAAACTGTTCCCAAAGATTTTCGTTTAGTTGATGGTAGTAGTTGAGGTCTGCTGGCGTTAGAGTAAGGTTTAAATCGATGGCTAATTTAGACAGCGCAGCTGATTCGTTAGCGGTGGTATCCAGCAGGGTGTTATCAATGTCGAACAATAAGGTTGAGTAAGCCATGACAAATGCTCCTTTGAGTTAATAGATCCAATATACCGTCAATCTTGATACCAATCAATAGTCGAGACTCATTAGTAAAATCGTGGTACGATATTAGTAATATTAATGCGAAAGGAATTTGCATCTGATGCTTTCACCACAAATGGGAAAAATTATTATGCTGATCATCAACGTGGCCTTTTTGGCATGGGCTTACAAGCTGTTGATGGGTCAATATGAAGATGAATCCAAGTATCAAGGTTCGGTGGGGATGTTGTATAAATATTTTCATCAGATGCAAGATGCAGTGAATAAAACTGGAGAAGGGAACCGACAGTTAATGAAGCAGGGCTTAAATTTCATCGGCGTGCCATTACTGTACACATTATTTTCAAACTGGGTGAGTCAACGATCGCTGACTGCCAGTGTGTGGAGCATTATTGGTAATGCGGCGCTCCTTTTGATTTTTGGCATGCTATTTCTCTTTTCATATCGCATGATTCGGCTCAATGAATTTTATCCAGATAAATGGGCGCAAAAACGACAATGGTTTAGTGCTTCTGGGCAAGCAATTGCTAAATTGATTGCCAGCCGCAATACACTGACTGAATGGGAACAAACTGTTTCGACATTGGCCAGAGATTTTGATGAACAGCAATTAGCGGGTAGCCACGATTATCAAATTAAACAGCAAATCAATCTCATCATTGCGAATCATGAACAACTGGGCCGCAAAGAAATTGGCGCCATTTTGCAACTTCAACAAAAGTTAAGTTCACCTGTGCAATACACGGATGAGGAAAAATTAAAAATTGCCATGTATTTCAATCAGGCAGATCAAGTGGTTGCGGTGATGGCCGATATGTACAGTAAAAAATCAGATGAAGAAAAACATCAAGAATTTTTAGTCAATAAAAAAACGCAACAAGTCACGTTCATTATTATTGCGCTCGTGACGCTGTTGCCAACATTATTATAAAAAACGAGTTGCAGCTTAATTGTGCAACTCGTTTTACTTTATTTTTTTAGTGCGGTTAATAGGTCATCTTTTTCAATCCGAGGTTCATCACTTTCAAAAAATAGGGCAGTTGTCCCTAATCCGGTATGACTAACTAGAGTAGCTCCTAGATGAACAACTTCAATATGGGCATCAGGTAGCTTTTCTAAAATTTTATCTTTTAGATACTCACCCATGCTGAGACTATCGCTAGTCGTGATTAACATGTTGATTGGTTCGGTTGGCGAAACATGTTCCAGTGCTGTTTTTACCATATAAGCAAAACTCTTTTTCTGAGAACGAATTTTGCGGAGATTGACTATTTTACCAGCTAAATCAAGGCCTAGTACGGGTTGCACTCTGAGTAATTCACCAACTAAGGCACTGGATTTAGATAAGCGACCACCACGGACTAAATATTCCAAGTTAGTGAGGGTAAAGAGATGATAGATATTGGCGCGATGATTTAACAGCCATTCAGAAACCGTATTAATCGTCCAATTATCTGCGCGTTTGAGGGCGGCCTCTTGCACTAACAGGCCTAAGCCACCACTACCGCCTAAAGAGTCAACGATATGAATGACCGCATCGGGAAATTTTTCTAAAACGATGTCTTTAGCTTGTTGGGCTGCTTGAACAGTGCCACTCATGCCTGAAGAAAAGCCAATGTAGAGAATTGGCGTACCTTCTTTGGCGTAGGTGGTGAAACTGGCCACAAAATCACCCATGTTAACTTGGGCAGTTTTCGCAAATTCGCCATCCCGAATTTGTTGGTAGAATTTGGAAAGTTGATCAGGATCTTTAGTATCTTTGAATGATTTATCCGCAATTTCAATCGCAATTGGCATGATTGAAATATCCTGTGCTTCAATAAATGCTAATGGTAAGTCACACGATGAGTCTGTAATTAGTTTAAACATAGTGAGCTCCTTTGCGATTGAACGCAGCTAGTCAGTAAGACTAGTTAATCTTGTTTAGCTAAATATATAATAATTTAGGCCATGAATCAACTTTAACTGTATCAAAATTATGACCGGTACACTATTAATTTATCGATTAAAATAAAATAATTAAACTATAAATGTTGTTAAATCAGGGTTAGCGAGCGATGAAAACTTCGGCAAATAAAATTTTTTCCAAAAAAAGGGTAAAAACATTTGACTTACTTTTTGTAAGTGAATAGAATGGTCACTGTTGAATCTTAGAAAATTTACTTGGAGGTAGATCATTATGGCAATTACAAATGGTTACGAACAAAACGAAAACGAAAAAGAATTAGCAATTTTAAACTTACCAACTTTGGAAGAAGAAGCAAAAAAGATTATTCCAACTGGCGGTTTTGGTTATATTTCTGGCGGTTCAGAAGATGAATGGACACTTCGTGCAAACCGCAGTGCTTTCACGCACAAGCAAATCGTGCCCAAGGCATTGAGTAATATTGAAGATCCACAAACTGATACGACTGTCTTTGGCTTGAACCTGAAAACACCAATCATGATGGCTCCTGCCGCAGCACAAGGTTTAGCTCACGTCAAAGGAGAAGTTGATACAGCTAAAGGTGTCGCAGAAGTTGGTGGCTTGATGGCCCAAAGCACTTATTCATCAACTTCAATTGCGGACACTGCCGCAGCTGGTAATGGTGCCCCACAATTTTTCCAACTTTACATGAGTAAAGATTGGGAATTTAACAAGTCATTATTGGACGAAGCTAAAAAAGCCGGTGTTAAGGCGATTATTTTAACCGTTGACGCGACAGTTGATGGTTATCGTGAAGCTGATATTATCAATAACTTCCAATTCCCAATCCCAATGGCTAACTTGACTAAGTTCAGTGAAGGCGATGGTAAGGGTAAAGGAATCGGTGAAATTTACGCATCAGCTGCGCAAAAGATTGGTCCTGCAGATGTTAAGCGCATCATTGATTACACTGATTTACCAGTGATTGTAAAGGGAATTGAATCAGCTGAAGATGCCCTTTATGCAATTGGTGCCGGTGCCGCTGGCGTGTATGTTTCAAACCATGGTGGTCGTCAATTAAATGGTGGCCCAGCTAGCTTTGACGTCCTAGAAGATGTTGCCAAGGCAGTTAACCACCAAGTTCCTGTAATCTTTGATTCAGGTGTTCGTCGTGGTTCAGATGTCTTTAAGGCAATCGCAGCCGGTGCAGATTTGGTTGCTATTGGTCGCCCAGCCATTTATGGTTTGGCACTCGGTGGTGCCCAAGGTGTCGCTAGCGTCTTCAATCATTTGAATGATGAACTTAAAGTTATCATGCAATTAGCTGGAACAAAAACGATTGCAGATGTTAAACATGCACCATTATTAAACATCAAATATTAAATCTTTGAAATAAGTAAGGAGTTTCGCAATCGCGAAACTCCTTTTTGTTATTCATGAAATCGTTTGTGTAATTTAGCTTCACTTTGTGATAACAATTCTTCGGCGTCAATATCATATTTACTGCACATAATCAAAATTTGATCAAGTGCGTCACCCAACTCTTCATGAAGATTAGCCTCTAATTGGTCTGGTGCTTCATTTTTTTCACCCGGGTGATCACGGCCAATTTCTAAAGCGCGAATAGCACGTGACAGTTCGCCGACTTCTTCTGTGAGGTAGTTTAGTCTGATAAAAGGTGAATAATCAAACCAGTGGTGACGTTGATAAAAATCAACTAACCAAGCTTGATGGCTCGCAAGTGTCATGGTCTTCCTCCTCAATCATAATTAGTTATATGATCAAGCATAAGCAAATACGTTGTATAATTGAAGAATAATCGATATGCTTAAGAGAAACTAAAACATTGGGTGAATTTTAGATGTCTGGAACAACATTAAATATCGAATACGACTCAGCCTACCATTTGACATTAGATCGTTACTTGCCAAAACGATTCCCGGTAGCAACGATTATTGTCATCCATGGTGGCGGTTGGTTTCGTGGCGACAAACAAAAAGATGCAGACTGGGCCAAAACGTTGGCAGATTATGGTTATGAAGCACTAGTACCGAATTATCGCCTCACACCGACAGCCTATTACCCGGCGCCATTAGCTGACATGGATCAATTGATGGCTTGGATTAATAAACAGCCGGAATATCAGGATCGCCACATTGGCGTGTTTGGTTCATCAGCCGGTGGTAACATGGCAGTTGAACTTGGTATCAAATATGGTATTCCATGCGCGTCATTATCCGGCATTTTGGATATTGAAGATTGGCTTGCGCAACATGAAAATGTTGTTGCAAAACCAGATCAAACACAAGATTTTGACAATACCGCCAGTGCCCAAATCAACCAAACAGGGGCCAATGATAGTTTTTATAAATGGTTTGTCACTAACTATTTTCAAGGTGAGATTCCGCGTTACCACGAGGCAACGCCCGATCAGCATGTTACCAAGCAAACAGGCCCAATGTATTTAGCTAATTCAGTCAGTGAATTTGTCCCTGTTTCGGGAATGTTGAACATGGCGACTGCATTGACTGAAAATCAAGTGCCTTTTACAATGCGATTATTGAAAGGTTCTCAGCATGCTAAAGGTTATTTAGATGATGTGGCTGCCGATGTATTAAACTTTTTTGAACAAATGCTATAAGTAAGTTGGTATCAATGATGATACCAGCTTTTTTTGTGTTTAAAATTAGAATTTCCTCATAATACTCATTGACATTTAATAATTTCAAGAGTAAATTACAAGCAACTTGTTAATGACATAGATTCAACAAGTGTTTTTAGAGGGGGCAATACATATGAAATTTACAGTTATTGGAGCGGGAGCCATGGGCTTACGCTATGGTATTTTATTACAGGATGCAGGTAATGAAGTTGATTTTATCGATGGTTGGGATCAAAACATCGCTAAAATTCGCGAACAAGGTGGGGCATATGTCTCACGTGATCATGAAGATAAGCATCTAGCGAGTATTAGCATAAGTACACCTGAAGAATATGATGGCGATCCAGATTGCTACATCTTTTTCATGAAGCAAATGCAACTCGCTGACATGTTGAAACGCTGTCAGCACTTCTTCAAACCTCATCAATACGCGTTTACCTGTATGAACGGGATGGGGCATATCGATAAGTTAGCACAATATTTCGAACCAGCCAAAATCATTGCCGGAACGGCACTTGTGGCGACCGTGTTGAACGGGCCAGGGGATGTTGATTTTATTGGCAAACGAGGCGCTGGGTCGATGAATATGGCGAACTACACTGAAAAACCTGATGAATTCACGCACGCCCTCTTTAATGAGTTGGAAAAAGCCCAGTTCCATCCAACTCTCACAACAAATTTCATGGGAACGCTGCTGGCCAAAGTAGTGTTCAATTCAGTGGTCAATACGATTTGTACGATGTTTGAAATGACGATGGGTGAATATGCCGCTTATGATGGGGCCGAAGAAATGGCCCAACAATTAATTGACGAAGCATATGACGTCTGTGAACGTGCCGGGGTTAAATTGATTAATACCCGGCAAGATGAAGTGGCTAGCATTATGTATGTTAGTAAAGAAGCAATGCCACTGCATTATCCTTCAATGTATCAAGATATGCATAACTATCGCCCAACCGAAGTTGATTATATCAACGGTTATCTGGTGAAATTAGGCGATGACCATCGGTATAATGCCAAGACGCATCGCTTCTTAACACATGAAGTGCACTTGGCTGAACTTGGTAAGCAACGCGAATTGAAACAACAAGCTAAATAACTAAAATTAGGGGTCTCACTTTGGGTGAGGCCTTTTTATTTGGCTGCATTTGAGTGGCTTGCCCTGATTTATTCATGGTAAAATAATAGTAATAATAAGGCTTAAAGGAGGATATCATGAAAAACAAAACCAAGTTAGTGATTACGTTAACGGTGGGTGTTTTGGCATTAATTTTGGCCTTTGTTTTCCATTTACCTAAGGCGGCGCAGTGGTTGGCGACGATTGCGGGTTCCGTGGTGGCCATCCTGATGCTGATTGATATGGTAAAAACACTACGCTCAGGTAAATATGGGATTGACCTGCTGGCCATTTTAGCCATTGTGGCTACTTTAATTGTTGGTGAATACTGGGCGAGTTTAGTGGTGTTAGTGATGTTAACCGGTGGCGACACCCTGGAAGACTATGCTAGTAAAAAAGCGGGACAGGAACTTAAATCACTGCTGGATAATTCTCCGCAAACCGCTCACCGACTCGTGGACGGTAAACAACAAGATACTGCTGTTGAAAATGTGCAGGTTGGCGAACAGTTAGTTATTTTGCCCGGTGAACTAGTGCCGGTTGATAGTAAGATTGTCGCCGGATTATCTGAATTTGATGAATCTTCTTTAACTGGTGAATCACGACCGGTCACTAAACAAGTTGGTGAAACAGTCTTGTCAGGCTCCGTTAACGGTGACGCGGCCGTTACGGTGACGGCCGTTAAAACTGCTGAAAATAGTGAGTACCAAGCCATTGTGAAACTGGTTCAAGCTTCGGAAAGCCAACCAGCGCATTTCGTGCGCATGGCGGATCGCTATGCCATTCCGTTTACCATTATTTCAATTGCCATCGCCATTGGCGCATGGTTGATTTCTGGTGACCCGATTCGTATTGCGGAAGTGCTCGTGGTTGCTTCACCATGCCCGTTGATTCTCGCAGCACCAATTGCATTGGTAGCGGGTATGAGTCGAACGAGTAAAAACGGGATTGTCGTAAAAACAGGAACAACCATTGAAAAATTAGCACAGGCCAAGTCAATTGCCTTTGATAAAACCGGTACGCTCACACGTGGTCATCTCGAAGTTGATGAGATATTTGCCCAAGCACCCTATCAAAAAGACGAAATTATTCATCTAGCTGCCAGTGCTGAACAACGCTCGGGGCATATTCTGGCGCGGTCATTAGTGCAATATGTTGGTGCAGACACACTTAGTAATGTAACGAATCTACAAGAAGTGACTGCTCAAGGTATTGAAGCAACGGTGGATGGCAAACGTATCAAAGCTGGAAAATTGAAATTTGTGACTGACGAAGACATTCAACCACTTGAAAAAACCGCTGTTTACGTGAGTGTCGATGGTAAATTTGCCGGCTGGATTTCATTTACGGATCAATTACGCCCAGAAACGAAGTTAACAATTGATGAATTGCAAAGACTAGGGGTCGCCCACCGAATTATGTTGACGGGTGACCAGACTAAGATCGCTGAAACCATCGGCAGTCAACTGAATTTGAATGAGATTCATGGTAATTTGCTGCCGGCTGATAAAATCAAAATTTTACGTCAAATTGATCCTGAATACCGACCAAGTATTATGGTTGGAGATGGTGTGAACGACGCGCCTAGTTTGACGGCCGCGGATGTCGGCATTGCTATGGGGGAACATGGGGCCACTGCTGCTAGTGAATCCGCTGATGCTGTGATTTTGAAAGGTGATCTAACAAAGGTTGCTAGTGCGGTAGTCATTAGTCAAGATACCATGAGAATTACCAAGACGGACGTCATCACGGGTATCATTATTCTGATTGTGTTGATGTTGATTGCAGCCACGGGTGTGATCCCAGCACTCGTTGGTGCCATGTTCCAAGAAGTGGTTGATATGATCACCATTCTGTTGGCACTCCGGGCAAAGAATGGGAGTCGTCGCAGTCAAACTGAAATGGCTCAGTTACAACAAAAATATCAAACAGCAACCAAATAAAAGATCTGAGATTGATGTCTCAGATCTTTTTTTGATATTTTAACAAAACTTGACTTGCGTCAATTTTATTTATTCGATTTGACCTTATGATATAGTCATCAAATCGAAAAGGAAGTTGTAAAGATGAAATTTCAAATGTGGATTCAAAAACATACCAATCAAATTACACTAGTCACTGCCATTTTAATTGTGGTCGGCTATCTTGCTAAGTTCGGATTACAAAACGTTGTGATTTACAATGTGGCACTAGCAATTGCTTCAATCATTGCTGCAATTCCGATTTTCATTCACGCCTACCAAGCATTACGGGTTAAAACCATTAGTATTGAACTGTTAGTTAGTATCGCGGTTCTGGGTGCGTTCATTATTGGTGAATACAATGAATCAGCGATTGTCACTTTCTTATTCTTATTCGGTAGTTATTTGGAAGAACGGACATTATCAAAGACGCGTCAATCAATCAAATCTTTGACGCAAATGGCACCAACCACTGCACTAGTTCTCGATGCAGATGGGAACAGTGAAGAAGTTGATGTAGATGATGTTGAAAAAGGTGATATTGTTCTAGTGAAAACCGGTGCTTCAATTCCGGTTGATGGCAAAGTTGTGGAAGGTCATGGTTACACAGATGAGTCAGTCGTGACTGGTGAGTCCAAACAAGTGGCTAAAACACAAGATGATGAAGTCTTTTCAGGGACGTTGTTGAGTGATGGTTATTTAAAAATCGCTGCCACCAAAGTGGGCGATGACACGACATTTGCCAAAATTATTGAATTAGTCGAAGATGCTCAAGATACAAAGTCACATGCTGAAAAATTTATCGATCGGTTCGCGACTTATTACACACCAGCTGTTTTGATTATTGCCGCACTCGTCTTCTTAGTTTCACGTGACTTTAAGTTAGCGATTACCGTTCTCGTTCTCGGTTGCCCAGGAGCTTTAGTGATTGGTGCGCCGGTTTCAAACGTGGCCGGGATCGGCAATGGGGCTAAACGGGGTATCCTAGTTAAGGGTGGCGAAGCAATGGATCGCTTCTCTAAAATTGATACTTTTGTCTTTGATAAGACTGGAACATTAACCTTAGGCAATACTTCAGTTTCTGCCATTAAGACTTATGACAGTGAAGAAAATGCCGCTCTGAGCCTCGCTGCTAAAATTGAAACTTTATCAGATCATCCACTCGGTCGCGCCATCGTTAATGAAGCAAATAATCGCCAAATTGATCTTAACGCGATGCAAATTAGTGATAATCAAACCGTTAAAGGTCAAGGAATTCAAGCAACGATTGATGAACAACCGGTGTTAGCTGGTAACCTAGCTTTAATGGAAGCTAATCAAATTCAATTGAGTGACCAACAAACTAAAGATTTAAATGAACTCCAACAAACTGGTAGTTCAATCGTGATTATCGCAGTTGGCAAAGCAGTCAAAATGATTCTAGGTGTCTCAGATATTATTCGTCCAGGGGTTGCTGACCAATTGGCCCAATTACGCAAAATGGGCGCTAAGCACTTAGTGATGTTAACGGGTGACAATCAAGTGACAGCTCAATATGTGGCTGATCAAGTAGGTATTGACGAAGTTCACGCGCAATTAATGCCAGAACAAAAGGTCGAATTTGTCAAACAGTTCCAAGCAGCAGGTCGGACAGTCGCCTTTGTTGGAGACGGCATCAATGATAGTCCTTCGATTGCTACTGCTGATATTGGGATTGCGATGGGTAGCGGGACTGATGTGGCCATTGAAACTTCAGACGTTGTTTTAATGCAATCGAATTTTGAAACATTAGTACATGCATTTGGGTTAGCCAAAAAGACAGTCATCAACACAAAGGAAAATATTGTAATCGCTGTCGGCGTTGTGGCCTTTCTATTACTTGGATTAGTAGCCGGTTTTATCTACATGGCCAGTGGGATGTTTGTTCATGAAGCAAGTATCTTAGTTGTGATTTTCAATGCTATGCGCTTAATTGGTTATGGCCAAAAAAAGACAACTCAACCAGTGAATCAATCAGTTTTAGCAAAATAAATTGAAAAACTTGATTTGCGTCAATTTTTTTCCGACGCATACTCGTTACAATAAAGATAATCAAAGAACAAATGGAGGAATGAATGATGAAAAAAGCAATCTTACAACTCGGAGAATTAACCTGCCCATCATGTTTAACTAAGATTGAACACGCTGTGGCTGGTACCAATGGCGTTGATAGTGTCAAAGTACTCTTCAATGCAGGCAAAGTTAAAGCTGAATTTAATGCTGACCAAACGAGTGCTGACGATTTGGCCGATGTTGTCGAAAAATTAGGCTACAAAGTTCAAAACGTGAAGGTTAAAGATCTATAAACAAAGGAGTAAGCAGATGACACAAAATATTGATGACTTATATGCAGCAGAGCTCAAACAAACCGATATCGATCATCACACACCAACGGCTGGTGCCATGACAGGCCATATTTTAGCCAATTTAACGATCAACAATACTAAGTTGCACCAGGCAATGTGGTATGTGAAAGGACCAGCTAGTTTACAATTAAAATCGTTATATGCATCTTTAATAGAAGAAACACGTCAACAATTTGATCAATTAGGCAAGCTGTTGCTTGATGAAAACGAGCTCCCACCTTCGAGTACAGAGGAATTCGTAAAATACAGTATGTTGGAAGAATCAGGTAAAAATAAGTATTTTGATACTGAACAATTAGTGGACGTGACGGCACATGATTATGCCACCCAAAATATGTTCATTGATCGCGCCATTAAACTGGCTGATAAAGAAGAACGACCAGCGCTGGCAGCATTCTTGATCCAGTTACGAGGGCAAAACAATCACACGATTCAAACGCTCCAGGCCTTTTTAGGCAAGAATGCGTGGGACGGATTAGTCGAAGAAGACGACGATGAAGACTAAATTTGTCACGAATCAGACAAAAAAGCATGAAAAAAAGCTAATTTTAGCATTAATTACTAGATTACAAGTTACTGTGGGCTGTAACATTTAAAAAAGCAAAATGCTGTTCTATACATTGCTAATAAGATTGACCTAGCAATATTTGAAGGGCTTCCAAAAACACGATTTTACTGAAAAATAAATACTGAAGAGATTGCGTGGAAGAAACATTTGTTTCAATCCACGCCTTTTTTATGTCGAAGAATACGAATCAGGCGAAAAAAGAAATATTGCTGTTATTGGTTTGTAACATTGAGCCTGTATAGTACGTGATTGTCGAACAGAAATAGACACAAACAAAAAGGAGTTTTTTATTTTATGAATTTCAAGAGTAAAGTTGTTAAGTTTTCAGCAGCCATTTTAGGTACAGTTGCATTTGGTACATTCGCTGCTGCTACAAGTGCCAGTGCGGACACAATCTACACAGTACAAGCAGGCGATACACTTTCAGAAATTTCTTACAAGTATGCCAACGATCTTAGTTTGGTAGACACATTAGCACAAAAGAATAATATTGCAGACAAAAATTTAATCGTTGTTGGTCAAAAATTAATCATCAAAGATGATGGCGAAATTCGTCCAGCTACTCAAGCAGAAGTTGAATCAACACCAGCTGCTAACAGCAGTGCTGCAACTTCATCAAACAGCTCAAATACTGCAGCTGCTAGCTCATCAAGTACAGCTAGCCAAGCTACAACATCAAGTTCAAGCAATTACACCAGCTCAGCTACAGGCAACGATGCCTCAGCTAAAGCTTGGATCGCTGCTCGTGAATCAGGTAATTCATACTCAGCACGTAATGGCCAATACATTGGTAAATATCAATTGAGTTCAAGCTACTTAGGTGGCGACTACTCAGCTGCTAACCAAGAACGTGTCGCTGACAACTATGTTACTAGTCGTTACGGTTCATGGTCGAATGCTCAAGCTCACTGGATTTCATCTGGCTGGTATTAAAGAGCCGAGTAACACGAAATATAATTTTTGAAGATTAATTAAAGCCAATTATCATGTTATCATGGTAATTGGCTTTTTTTATTGATTCAAAAACACGTGTTTTTTTAAATATGAAAAAAATAAACATGATGTCTTAATAAAAAATTATGATGTCATAAATTAATATTAATGATACACTGTTAACTAATATGAGATTAATATCGAGATAAAAAGGAGTACCCAAATGACAATCGTTTTAGCAATTATCATTGCCCTATTTGGTGCACTTGTTCGGACAGTATTTGGTTTTGGTGAGTCGTTAGTGACAATGCCATTACTAATGTTGATTGGATTAAACTTGCAACTTTCGACTGCATTAGTTGGTGCCTTAGGACTACTTGTAGCATTACCAGCCAGTTTCAGAATTCGCGAACACATCGATTATCCAACAGTCATTAGATTAGTGATTGGCTCGTTATTCGGTGTTGTTTGTGGTGTGCTATTAATTAAGTATGTAGATCCTAAAATCATTAGAGTAATATTAGGCTTTTTTTTACTACTTTATGGAGCTTATAGTCTTTTAAATTCCTTATTTCAACGTGAAAGATCAGCCCATTTAAAAAGCAATTATTTTGATTATTTAGCTGGATTACTCTCAGGAACGCTGGGAAGTGCGTTCAACAGTCATGGTGTGATTGTCGTGATTTATGGCACCATCAAAAAATGGCCGCTCTTAAAGTTACGCGCGGTGACACAAGCTCATTTTGTCTGTGTTGGAATATTGGTGGTTATTAGTCAATTCTCCGCCGGTTTTTGGAGCTGGGATGTAGTCAAATTATTGTTAATTATTTTGCCTTTATTACTCATCGTCATTCGCTTTGGAAACTGGATTACAACGGTCGTTCATCCAGATACTTTGGTTAAGTATGTATATGGTTTATTAATCATTTTTGGTATTTTAATGTTAATCCAGTAAATGAAAAAATCATTGTATTAGAAATGTTCGTGGGGTAGAATGTTTTTTGTATTGAAAAGAGAGGAGCTTTGACATGCGTAAATATGTTTCAGAGTTTTTGGGAACGTTTCTACTTGTATTTTTGGGAACTTCATCAGTTGTGATTGCTAAAGGCGGTGTTTTGACAATCGGGCTGGCCTTCGGGTTAGCCATTACGATTTCGGCCTACGCTTTTGGTGGTATTTCAGGTGGCCATTTTAATCCAGCTGTGACAACGGCGATGCTGATTAATCGAAGAATTGAAGTGGTTGATGCTATTTTTTATATTATTGCTCAAATTATTGGTGCAATTTGTGCCAGTTTCTTTGTTCAAGTCTTCGTAAAAGCACTAGGATTAAAGGCAACTGCCCTTGGTCAAACTGATTTCACTACGATTGGTGCAGGCACAGCCGTACTTGTGGAAGCCTTAGTGACATTTTTATTCTTAATGATTATTTTAAATGTGACTAGCGACGATCATGGTAGTTCAGACTTTGCCGGCTTAGTGATTGGAATTGCTTTATCATTCTTAATTATCATGGCCTTGAACTTAACGGGTGGTTCTTTAAATCCTGCCCGTTCAATCGGACCAGCTATTTTTGCTGGTGGTACCGCGATGTCACATTTATGGGTTTATATTGTTGCCCCAGAAATTGGTGCAATTTTAGCAGCCTTTTGTTCACAACTTTTAGGTAGTGAAGAATAAAAAATAAACGAATTGTCGATAACTGCCGCAAACTAGGTTTGTGTCAGTTTTTTGTTTTTAAAATTGGCTTGAAAAATTAAGGTGAGACTGTTAATTTGATTTGTAGTGATTACAAGGGAGGCGGGGTAGTTGAATAATAAAACTAAAGGCATCATGTTAGCAATTTTGGGTCCTTTTTTATGGGGCGTTTCCGGGAGTATTGCCCAATATTTATTCTCAAATTATAACGTGGATGTCCACTGGTTAATTACGATGCGCATGTTTATTTCGGGCTTCGTTTTAGTGAGCTATGCATTATTAACTGATAAAACAGCTACACTTGCGCCATTGAAAAACAGATCGTCGATTCTACCACTGGTTGGTTTCAGCATTTTGGGAATGTTTGCGTCACAATATACATATTTTATGGCAGTTAAAGTGAGCAGTGCTGCAACAGCAACAGTACTCCAGTTCCTATCGCCGGTTCTAATTATTGTCTACCTAGCAGTGACAACTTGGCACTTACCGAGAAGAATTTACGTTTTAACAGTGTTGATTGCGATCCTTGGGACATTAATTTTGGTTACGCATGGGCAATTCACTAGTTTATCATTACCCTTTTCTGGGGTTGTCTGGGGTTTGGCGTCAGCCGTTGCCGGCGCCGTGTACACATTGATGCCACGTAACTTACTTCAAACTTTTGGATCGATTCCAATTGTTGGTTGGGCAATGTTATTTGGTGGTCTTGTTTCAATTGTTGTCTTTCAAACTTGGCAAAGTTTTCCAAAGTTCGATCCACACTTGTATCTGTATGTCGCTTTTGTGGTGTTCTTCGGCACCATGTTAGCATATTTGTTTTATTTACAGAGTTTAAATTATATTGAACCGACCGTTACCAGTGTTTTGGGAGCGTTCGAACCATTATCTGCTGCTGTCATTTCAGTGCTTTTCTTGGGTGTCGCTTTTGGCTTTTCAGAAGTGCTTGGTACTACATTGATTTTAAGCACGGCTGTGATTCAATTTTGGGCTAACCGTATTCATCCTACCTTGGGTTAATATTAGATTATTATTCGGAGTTTCATTTAAACTTCATTATTTAGTCATAGTCTTTCGCTAGAATAATGCTATTGCGTCTTAAATAAATGTGATTACGTGTGGGCACGGCATTTCACGAAACGTGATTTTATAGTGTAACAAGACAGGTTTTGTCACAACAGGATGGTTTGTGATACACTCGTGTTAATTAATTTTTCTGAGCTATCGATAGATGGCTCATTAAATAAGGATAGGTGAGGATAGGCTCGATGGATGAGAAACAAGGAATTAAAACAAAAGATTTTTTAAAACAACTAAAAGAAAAAATGAAACCACATTATGCACAATCACTAGGTGTCTTACTTGGACTCTTTGTGCTCGTAGTGGCTACATTTATGATTTTTGGTATTGCGGCTTACTATGTTATGCGGACGTTAAGTCTAAAAGTAATGATGCTGATGTACGGTATGACAACGATGTCATCGCTGATTTTATGGGGCGGTGCACTGATTTTGATCATCATTTTATATTTTGTGGTGATGATTTTTGTCTACTTTTTCCAAACAGCCATTCAATTCAAGTTTCAAGATATTGTTAAGGATGACAACAACAGCATTACGATTAAAGGTATCTTTGCTCAGTTCAAGCAATTGAGAAAAAGCCAATTATTGCGCTTATTTTTGTGGACAGGTTTGTTCACCTTCCTATGGCAATTACCGTTTTCACTGGTTAGTGACCTTTTACCTAAAACAGGTGTACTTTCTATCTTGACGGTTATTATTCGCTTGGCAGGCTATGTTGTGGCATGTTGGAAAGGCATTGAATATAGTCAGGCTTTATACTTGTATCGTGAAAAGCAACCTAGCTTTTTAGGACAATCCATGCGGCATGCTATTACAGCAAGTCGTCGTTTTATGGGTGGCCGTAAGTGGAAGTACTTGTGGTTAAGTATTGTTATGGCCTTACCAATACTTGTTTGGGCTGGAATTTTAGGTGGTGTCACCTACTGGGGTATTTATACTTGGACTCCAGTTGTGATGTATTTAGCACCGATCATTTTGGTACTTGGTCTCTGGGCATATTTACCGGTTATCTTTGTCTTCAGTCCGCTGTTTTATGAACTGAATAAAGATCATGTTGATTTAGATAGTACTTTTAAGGATACGTTTAAGGAGCTACCTGAATTAAAAAATCAAACAACTGAAACAACTAAATAATCAAAAAAACGCTTGAAATCATTATGATTTCAAGCGTTTTTTATTAATTGAATTAGAAAACTTTCATGTCTGTCCAAATGGTTGGCAGCGTATTGAAATTGTAATCTGCTAGACCAGCAGCAATTTTATTGCCAGTAAACATGGCTGTGTGTGAACGAGCCAGCATTAAATTGAGTTCATTTTCTGGTTTAAATTGAACCATGACTATGGGGATGTGCCAAGCCCAGGCAGCACCAATTTCAAAAATCGTCCCAGCATCTGGTTCTAAGTTTTGTTCTTCATACTTATAATCTAAAATACCAACAACGACATCGGCGCGCTTGACCTGCCGCATATCTGTGGCAAACACAGAATCTTGCCATTCTGTCGAAGCAAATGGCAAACTTTCTTCTTGATGTTCCTGAGGGTTATAGATCTCGTCAGAATCGATTGATTTGTTTTTCTTTAGGGCTGCCATGATAACGTCGATGCGTTCTTTTTGTTGATCGGAGAAAAACGGACTCGCTAAGTAAACTTTATTTTGATACATGAGACACCTCGTAAGATTTTTTTATTGTTAACTTCTAATATACTGGTTATAATCATCGTTGCCAACTGCAAATCGGGCTTGATGAATTGTTGGCTTTTCGAGTTCATCAACGATAGCAGCGGCCAAGTTACCGCTAGATAATGTGGAAACGCCATCTTGATTGAACATGGCTTTGTCATCATCATTACGACGATAATTTGTCTTTGGGCCATCTGAATAATTTAATGCGGGTGATACTGCTACCCAATTGACATTGGTGACGGTTTGCAGAAAATGAAGTTCATGAACTTGCATTTGCGGGGTATCAATCCAGGATTGAGCACTAGGATCTTTTTTGAAACGATCAATAAATAACTCACCATCAGGAGCTTGCAGACTGGCGGCACCGACAACAAATAAGATTCGTGGCTGTGTTGTGTTTCTCAGAATACGGATTAAATGAGCGGCCATATCAATATGCAGGTAGCCCAAGTTTTTGTTGCGAGGGACATTGAGTGCGTTGACTACCACATCAAAGTCTTTTAGTTGATCAAAAGTCAGATCAAAAACGTCACTTTCAATGATTTGTTGAGTTTGTAGCAAATCTTCTGCCTTTTGACGATTACGGACAATTGCGGTAACGTCATGGCCACGACTTGTTGCTTCTTTAAAAAACTGTTGTCCAGTCATACCGGTTGCACCTAAAATACCAATTTTCATGATGATTACTTCCTTTCGTGTTCTTTGAAATAGTTCTCAACATTCTTATAAGGAATAACCCAAATCAGGGTAACTAAAAAACAGCCAATCAAACCAAACGGTGGAAACATCAAAGTGATTAAAAAGGTTAAACATGACCAACCAAACGTAAAGGTGTCTTTTTTGCCTAATGCACCAGCAATTTTAGGATTGCTTTTGACAATGCAGTAGCGCAAAATCATCCAAGAAAAGCTGTAAAGCATATATAAGGAGACATACAGCAGTTCCGCAAATTCAGATCCCCAATGTTTATCCACAGTAGCTGTGACAAACGGAAATAATGAGACCCAAAATAATAAGTTCGTATTGGCCCATAAAATGCCACCAGTGATTTTTTCAGTAACTTGAAACATGTGGTGATGGTTGTTCCAAGTCACGGCTAAAATAAAAAAGCTAAATAAATACGATAGAAGTTGTGTACGAATATCCCACAAGCCTTTTAATGAAAGATCAGATAATGGCTGTAGTTCTAAAACTAAAATGGTCATGATAATGGCAATTACCGCATCGGTAAATGCCTCCAAGCGCCCTTTTGACATAAGAATCTCCTTTATATAGAACAAACGTTATGTTTATTATATTTTTTTTGCTGTTCAAAGTGCAAATTTTTTGTGTTTTGCCGAAATTTAATTAATTTTATTTTTGCCTATAAGGTGATAGGTAGACGTATACTTAAAGGCCTGAACTAAATTTGAAATTAATGATGTTTAATAATCTCTTAGTCTTTTAATAACAGGATTAATGGCAACTTAACAAGTGCATAGTGACAACGATTGAATTGAGAATTAAAAATTTGATGAATAGCATTAGTTTATAGTAAAATTGATGAGAATCATTATTTAATGCTAATTTATTCACAGAATATTCACACCTTAGTTTTAATATGCTAAGTATAGAAAGCGCATACAGAAAAACGAGGTGACTAAACATGTGGTTAGAAACAGAATACAATTATCATCGCTTCAACGTAACTTGTGGTACATGTCCAATGGTCGAAAATGGATTCTGCGGACAAGTGATCAAAGAATACGTCAACACATATTTAATCGAACTAGATATGAGAACCATTAATCCACTCGATCGAAAGTCGCTGATGCAAATTAAAGATTTTAATGGTCGAGTGGTTATTGCTAAGAAATACGTCCACGCAGTTGGCCAGATTGAGAAAGTCGAAGAAGTCGCGCAATAAACGATAAATCAAATTGACTTTTGACATCAAGCAGGCTAAAATCAATTCATAATAAAAGTGATGAAATAATATAGTAGAAATTGGTGTGGACATTCAGAAAAATCAGCGGGGCTGTAAGCTGATTCAAGACTAATTTTGAATTACAATTATGGAGCTTTAAATAATCGGATCGTTGCGTTATAAACGGAGAGTGAAAAACAATTGTTTTTAATTCAAGGTGGTAACGCGGAAATTTCGTCCCTGACTTCAAGTTGAAGTCGGGGATTTTTTATTGGTCCGTAATCTAGGAGGAAGTTATGAATATTATTGACGAACTGAAGTGGCGGGGTGCGTTGAATCAAACGACAGACGAACAACAGTTAAAGGAATTGACAACGGAAAAAAAGATTGGCTTATACTGTGGAGTTGATCCAACGGGTGATTCATTGCATATTGGTCATTTAATTCCATTCATGATGTTAAAACGATTCCAGCTACAAGGACATCATCCAGTAATCGTCATCGGTGGAGGAACTGGAGCAATTGGGGATCCATCTGGTAAAAATTCTGAACGTGTTTTACAAACAATGGAACAAGTTCAACACAATAAAGCGTCTTTAACAGCGCAAATGGAAAAATTATTTGGAACAGATAACTTTACGATCGTTGATAACTTTGACTGGTTATCCAAACTATCATTGTTAGATTTTTTGCGCGACTACGGTAAGTTATTTAATGTCAATACAATGTTGAATAAAGAAGTGGTTTCAAGTCGTTTGGAAGTCGGAATTTCATTTACTGAATTCACATATCAAATTTTACAATCAATCGATTTCCTTCATCTCTATCAACATGAAGATGTTCAATTGCAAATTGGTGGTGCTGATCAATGGGGTAACATTACTGCCGGAATTGATTTGATTCATAAAATAGAAGGTTCAGAAGCAGTTGCTCATGCATTGACGATCCCGTTGATGCTAAAAGCAGATGGAACCAAATTTGGTAAGACAGCTGGTGGTGCAGTTTGGCTGGATCCAGAAAAAACAACCCCTTACGAATTTTACCAATTCTGGTTAAACCAGGATGATCGCGATGTTGTGAAATATTTAAAGTACTTCACTTTTCTAGATGAACAAGAAATTGATGATCTTGCTAAATTAGTTGAAACACAACCAGAAAAACGCGAAGCCCAAAAACGCTTAGCTCAAGAAGTGACTGAATTCGTGCATGGTAAAGAAGCAGTAGTTGAAGCAGAACATATTAGTGCAGCACTCTTTTCAGGGGATGTTAGTGAATTGAGCGTGTCTGAAATTGAGCAAGGATTCAAAAACATGCCATCAGTCACAGCGGGCAGTAATCCAATGAATATCATTTTGTGGCTTGTTGATGAAACCAAAATTGAACCTTCAAGACGACAAGCTCGTGAAGATGTTCAAAATGGTGCGATTCGGATTAATGGTCAAAAAGTAGATGATATTGAAGCTGAAATTGACCCACAACAACATTTTGATGGCAAGTTTGTCATCGTTCGACGCGGAAAGAAAAAGTACTTCTTAGCGCGCATAGAAGGTTAGTTACGGTTGATTAAAACTAGGTTTTAAAAAAGAATTGAATTTTTTTCAATTCTTTTTTATTTTTCCCTTGACGAAGGGTCCTCTTTTCTGTATAGTTATTAATCGTTGCTGCTACAGAAATGAGCAACAAAATAGTTCAAAATAATTAAAAAAAAGATTGACACATCAGGTTAATCCGAGTATTATATTATTTGTTGCCCAACAAGGACAATGACGAACAAAGTAGACCTTTGAAAACTGAATAAAGTTTCGACGAATCAAATGTGCAGGGCTCTTAAAACGTAGATTTTAAGAGAAATAACATTTGCGAAGTCAATTCGCTAAAAGCAACAAATAAAAA
>NZ_BAAHWX010000010.1:0-52335 GCF_054784995.1 Paucilactobacillus salsurae
CTGATTTAATGCTTTCCATGGTTCAAATAAGTTATTAATCACGATTAATGATTTATTTGAGCTGTGGAAGGTAAACGCGGTTCTGAATGTCTCTTAAAACCTGTCTCAAATATTGACTTCAATCCAGATTACAATCATTTCTTTTTGAATATAACTGCCAAGTAGCTTTTTTGTAACTTTATAAGTTTCATCCCAATTAATATTTGAAAAAGCTCCAAATCTCATGCGTACCACTCCTTAAGTATTCTCAATGTTAGCTTATTGAGTTATAATGAACGTTGAAGTTGTTATGCGAGTGGTACCAAAACCGTCATGTCAGTGGCGGTTTTTTTTGTACTTGTGATAATAATAAATGTCATAAAGAAACGATATCGCGATTAAGAAACATACAACCGTAACTACAAATCCAAAAAATACGAGTTCAGAGATTCCTAAACTAATTGTCCAAGTATCTAACCAAATACATGCAACTGTTAGTATCGAAAATACATAAGCAAATAAAACATCTACATAATGTTCTAGCTTGTCTTTCCAATTAGTCTTGTACTCTTGATTTTCAGCCCATTCATTACCAACAAAATATTTTTTCATATTATTCTCTCCAATCTATGAATAACCATATTAGTGCAATCAAAACTAAGTACCACATATGGTTACCAGCTAACTGATTCATTGTTACATCCCCAAATTAGTTTCTAAAATATTGACGTTCTGCTTCTGCAGCATGTTTTAGTGCTGTATCTTTTTTCTTGTATTCTCCAACCACTATTTGATGGGCATTTTGAACAATTATCACTTTATATTTTTTTGGTTCTTCATTAGTACTATTAATTTTTTTCATTGACAATTTCTCCATCCTCATCAACGTACTCTCTAGGTAGTTGCATTACCCAGTCTGGTGCGTTTAATTTCTTGAGTTCTGATTCGGTGAATTCACTATATGAATTTTCATCATAATCTTCATCTGCTGCCCAAAGCTCCTTATTTTCTTTGTCATAACAGATATGTTCTGGTCGTCCATAAACAGTTAGCCCTGTCAACGGTATCCTGAACCTCCGCTCTGATAACTTGAAACCGTACTGCAAACCATTAATCATAGTTATCTGATTTTTATACATCTTTCTATCCTGTGAACTAAACAGCCAATCATGAATATCCTCATCACGATTTTCATATAAATTATCAAGTATGAAATCTATTTTAAAATTTCGATTTATATACTTTTTAATTTCCTCATACATGTACCACGGCATTTGCTCAGGCACTTTTACTTTAAGTTGTTCCTTTACTACGTCGGTTAAGTCAAAAAATGAGTTGTCTAACCCGTACATATTCCATGAACCATTCTGATCATCATGACTAAACGATAATCTTTCTCCGATATATGGTTGATTTTCACCTGAAACAGTTTTGATAAGTTCTTTTTCTGTCACTTCAATTTTCATGCACTTCATCCCCTCAATATAGTTTTTCGTAAAACGACCTGGTTTTGTAATTGTAAGTAGCAATCGTAATCTGAACATCGTAGCGCTGAGTAAATAATTTCATGCGTAAACGTGCGTCTGTTGTTAAAGTAATATTGCCGCCTTTAACGTCAACTACCTTGTCAATAATATTATTAGTACGATGAATGAAGTCTGGACGATACGTTGCATGGCTATATCTCTTGCCATGAGAACTAAAACCATCAATAATTTCAAAAGGTTCTTGTCTAGTCCAGCCGTAATCCCATTCTTTTTTTATAGTCAGGTAATAAGCAGCTTCAGCTTTTGATGCAAATTCCATATCGTCAATTACAATTTTTTGCGCACGATATTTATTCCTCAACGCACGTGATTGTTTAGTTATCTTTTTCCTTGGATAATTCATCTGTGAGTAATTCATAGTTATTTGACTTCATTTCTATTTGATTTCTATCGATGATTTGTCGACAACGTTTAATCTGATGTCTATCAATATACTTAGTTGCTTCATTCTCATTAGCAAACCACATTGCAGTTGATATATTTCTATCCCACACAATGATTGGTATTAAACTATGGGGATGAATAACTGCATGTAAGATACAATTATGATCATTAACTATGAGGTAACGACTTAGCTGACTCATGTTCATTTATCCCCCAATTGATCACAACATAATTTCTTGTCCCAAATAACACGTCTTTCTGTTTTAGAGATATATTAAGCCCAGGAAATTCAGTCTTAAGATAATCTATGAATAAATCACTAGCCATCCGTTGTTTGTCGTTAGGACTCCATTCATTCCCGTTGATCATGATTCTAACTTCTTCGTTTCCTTGTTCTGCTGACATCATTATTTTGTCATGCAAATCAGTTCGTCTAATGAATCTTTCAAACCAAACTTTATAACTTTTCTTTTGAATGTTTTGTAAATCATTTAGTAATGTCATTTGCCTCTCCTTCGTTCAAAATAATTAATTGATCAACTAATTGTTCGAGTTCCTGTTTAACCTCTCCTACGGTCCAAAGATGCTCGTTAATTGAAGGATGAATACCTGTTAATTCAGACATTTTAGGAATGACATCCCCTGCATGAGCACAATCGAAACCAATTACATATGATTCCGGTTCAAATGGATCTAATTGCATTAGTTCACCATAGGTTAGACCACCATGCACAGTTACTGGAATATCTTCATAATCGACTCCAAAGTATCTGTGATTAGGTGGTATAATTACATGCCCACAAAGATGACCACCAAATTTGATTTGATCAATTTCACATTCATACCCACGATATCTAAAATGTTCTTCAAGCACTGCATCATGTGTTTGGTAAATATTAAAATTCAATTTCATTGGTCATTCTCCATTCGTCATCGCTGCGGCTCCATTGATAAGCTTTCATAATTTCCTCCACTTATTAAATCCACTCGATATATTGCTGTAGTCCCCGATCAACCATATATGCAACCAAATCATCAATACGATTGACCGAATGTGTTTCGTTATTGATCAGGTCCAATAACCGTGTTCGATAAAACTTGACCTTGATATTCTTTTTGCGAATGTATTCAAACAGCTGTGCGTTATTGAATTCTGGGTGTTGCTCGACAAACTGTTCAAATGGCATTAGTTTCATCCCCAGTACTCGTTTCTAATGACATCTGAGCATTAATTGGCAATATGCCTTCTGCTGCTAAACAGTCATAGATAAACTTCTGACCTTTCTGTGTCCATTTCAGAAGGGGATGCACGTGCTTGTTCTCGCTGTCTGACCAATTTTCATATGATGCATATCCTTTGTCAGCAAAGTGTGATCGAACAATCCAATTCTTGCCCTGTCGATAAATAACGTGATGTGCACTCAACCATTGATTAAGCCAATATGCTGAACGTCCATAACCTTTGGCAATGACTGTGGTCGTTAATAGCCCTGGGTTGTGCATCTGTTGATCAAAGTAATTCGCCTTTGGCTGCAGCTTCTTAATTTGCTCTTGTTGATCCGCTGCCAAGCGCATTGCCGTTGTGTAATCAGCTGGTACTTGAAATTGACCAATTTGTTTCCAGTGCTTTTCCATTTCGTTAAAAGCTGAGATGTAATTCAATTTAAACTGCAAAGCTTTTTTGCCACTGAAACCCATGGCGAGTAATGTGAACCCATCTCGATTCATATATATCACTCGATAGTTTTGTTTGTTTTGGGGATGTTGGTAAGTACCTTCCACAAACATCTTGGGGTCTGCCGAATTTTCGGCCAACCCTTGCACGATTGAATCAATTGCCTCAAGGACATGTTTATGACTTTTTTGAAATACTTCCGCAACTTGCAAACTACTCGTCACGGCTTGTTGATCTTTCATGATGACTAATTCATTCATGCTAATTCACTTCCGATCTTGAATATTGGAATTTTTGGCATCTTGTTTAACTGTGCCTGGGTTAATGGCACATATGGTGCGATCTTAGTATTGGGATGCTTAGTCCCTTGATCAGCACATTGTTTTTGATATCTGTCATTTGCAGTGCGTGCATCAGCTAATGAGTTCACTCCAGACGCTAGCCACTGATTAAGTACCGTCTTAAGATAATTCAGTGATAACTTGTTTGAGTTCAGGGCTATTTCAATTCCGAAATGCAAAATAGCAAATGATTCTGCTGCAACATTTGTGGTTGTCTGTAACTCCCGCATCATGTTCTTAAGACGGACACGTGTATGATCGTTCAAATGACCGTTGTTGTTCTTTTCCCAAAGTTCATAGATTGCTGGCAGAAATGTATCGATTGAGTTCGATTCGTTTGAGACACGATTATTATTAAAGTTAGTCTCTTGTGTAGTCTTTGGTAGTCTATTGGTATTGGTCGGCCAGTTATTGGTCGTAGGAACGTCCAGATTCTGGTCGTTGGAAGGTACAGTTTCTGGTTTATCGTCGTCCGCATTTGGACTATCGTCGTCCAGTTTCTGGTCGACGGTGGTACAGTTTCTGGTCGACGACTGATCATTTAGTTCATCGAGCTTTTCATAATCAATTCGATACCATTTGGTTTTATCAAAATTCGCTTTATTGTAGCGACCCACAACCAAAACGCCTGTATCTTCTAAATTCTTAAAATGTCGCTTAAGTGTCGTTACAGACTTGATCCACGGAAATTGTTTGTTCCAATCTCCGTATGTGTTGTAGACCCATGTATACCCGTCATGAATATTCTTTGACGTTTTCAACCAGTACTGTATCTGCTGCAATATAATTGCTTCGTCTACTGATCCCAGTAACGCAGCTAAAGATGGTTGGAATGTCATGGGCGATTCGTCTATTAACAATCGTGACGTATTAGCCATTGCTGAACATCCCCCTAAAGGCTATAATTAATTTGTTGATAATTTTGATGAATGACTGACTTAAGTGACTACTTGGGTTGGCCATTTTTTTAATACATGCTGTTTCCATAAGATATTTATTTTTTTCTATCGTAGTGATCAGCTCCTTATGAGATAATTTGTGTAATTAATTATTGGGAGGACTTTACTTTGGAAACAAAATTAGTTAACTTCACTGAAGGAAGATACACTGCACTACAAGCTGTTCAAATTGAGATTCCAATTTTATGCCCCTACTGTGGTGTATCGAATAATCCTGTTAATCATCTTCAAGGTAATCAATCATATTCAGATGGCTATTGCGCCTTCTTTTCTCATACGTGCACGTCATGCAACGTTAACTTTTTTTCAATACAATGGTTTAAAAAGTCTGAAAAAGGTTTCTCCAAAGAAGCAGTGGCTAGAGCTATTGCTCCAAATACAACTACTCAAAAATTTTCGAGCTACATGAACAAATTTTCTCCACGGTTTGTTGATTCCTACAACCAAGCCTATTCTGCGGAACAAAATGGCTTGTTGGATCTTGCAGGCATGGGTTATCGCGCAGCGGAAGAAATACTCATTAAAGACTTTGCACTAAAAATTATTGAAGATGGTTCTGATGAGAAAAAACAGTATATAGCCGACCTCAGCCTGAATAATGTCATTGGACACTACTTTAAAGATGATCCTACTCTGATGGTTCCAACAGACGTTGTCAGAATAAATGGTAATGATTATGCCCATTGGGACCGTCCAGATAATTTCGATGTAAGTGAACACTTAGAGGCACAGAAAGCATATCTTAAAATTTTCATCAGTATTGTTGAAACTCGTTTATTAATTTTGAATCCACCAGTTTCACGAAATAAAGATTAATTTTCAATTTCAAAAATTAAGTGTCCATCTTCGTGGTCATAATAATGATCAACAATTCGTACTGGATTTTCCGGTGTTCCATCGCCTCTTCTAGTTTTTAAATGAATAACTTTTTCGATTTTTAAATTGAGAGGGTTATTTTTTTGTAAATTTAAAAGTACTTTTTCTTTATTCATGGGTTTCCTTTTCCAGCATTAGAGATATTCTCTGATGCTTGTTTTATTTCAAATAATTTTGAACTATATATCGCCGTTACAAAATCCATTTCGAACTTGCTAATTTTGAAGCGTAGTTAAAATCAAAACGATTAATAACGAAACTGCTGATATGACAAGTGCAATTTGATCCAATGTCAAAGCAACATACCTCCAGTCATCGAAAAAGAAATAACGATGTAATCAACATCAAACTGCATTACGTTTTTTCCGCTTCTTGATAATTTGATTGATTCGCACAATATTGATATTCGTTTTGGTTAGATCAGCATCTTGCAAAATTCCATGTGATAGATTCAAAACGGCCAATTCACCACGTGAAATCATAACTAAGTTATCTTCACTAAAGTTCAAATGATCACCGTCTGCGAATATAACTGCATGGCCCTTAGGAACCTTTTTACCGTGTTCACGTTCCCAAACTACCCGATGATATAGTTTCCAAATACCTGGATCAGCAACCTTAATTTCTTTGTATCCGTCTTTTGAAATTCTGGTCGAGCCAATAGGTAGTTTGTTAATACACTCCTGGCCTTTTTTGAACATTGTTTCTCTCATTCGTCCAGTAATTTTTTGATGTTTTCCCTTATTAAACGGGATAGCACCTTTTTTAAAATGACCTGTGAGACCTGAATTAAGCTTTCTATTAGCCTTGAATGATTTCATTTGACCAATTGTTAAATTAGCATTGAAGGTATTGTTAAAGGTTTCTACAAGTTTTTGGTTGCTAACGCCTTTATAGTGAGACAAGATGAATGATTTTTCTTCATCTGTATAATGGTGGCTAGACATATCAATCTCCACCTTCAAGCATTCGTGGATGATCCTTTGGGTCAGCACTATAGTTATCACCAAATGCGACTTTTGCTTTTAAAACAGTATTAGCATTTTGAACAATATTTCCTGCAACTTTAGATATTGCTTCTGCCCTGTTAATCTCATCAGACAATTGTTCTGGTGTTAAACTTTCATCCCCTAAACGTTCCATTTCAGCAAAGAGATGATTATTCAAATCACCAAGTGTATTTTGTAATTTCTTTTCAGCCATACGATCACTTCCTAACGAAACAAATTTTTAACACCGATATGGCCAATACCATATCCGATGCCAACTAGTAATGCGACTGCAAAAGCTTTCTGAATTAATATTCCAAATAAGATAAACATTTGATTATCTCCTTTTTCGTTTAGCATTCCACTGAATCTCATGCCAGTGATCCTGGATAAAATGTTTTATAGCTGGAGCATTGAACCACCAGCCATTTCCCTTACCTTTTCCAGTTGTGAAGTGAAGTAACCCTTGTTGCTCAAGCGAATGCATTTCAACGCTAAAGCGCGGGTTATAAAGAATAAACTCTTCAATCCAACGGCCGTCATGATTACCAAGCCAGGCCCTTAAGTCGTCCATATGCCATAACTTACCAATGGCCGCTTCATCCTCTAAGAATTCGTATTCTGATTTCTTGATCAAAAACGAATCGTCTGGAATTGGAACTTCATATGCAATATTTCCTTTTAATACTTGAGGCATATAATCATCCCCTCTTTTTGTTTTGCTATACTTAACTCACTTATAGGAAAGTGAGGTGAAAGTATGGATTCAAGTGCAATTACATCAGTTATTGCTGTCGCAGCAATTGTGTCTCCACTGCTAACAACGCTTATAAATATCTGGTATAAAAATAAATCTGACCAGAGAATTATCGACGAAAAAAAAGTAGAACGTGCTCAACAAGTTTTTACAGAAAACACTATTCGAATTCGTTCAATCTTTGAAGATTACTGTCGCGTGACTTCAGATCTACTTAACACTAGTGATGAACAATTAATGCAAGACCAAGCAAGATGTTATGGTTTGGTACAGCTATATTCTTCATCGTCCGTTTACGAAGACTTGAAAAAGATTCAAGCTCTAATTAATGAAAAAAACATTAATATCGCCCGCATCAATTTTGACGATGCTCTTGCAGACATTAGTGCAGAGATAGATAGCTTGCCGAAACAGCCAAAACAATAACCGTGTAATACTGATAGATGTGGCTTTCAGGCCGCACCTTATACATAATCCAGTCGCAAGCTAGAATGCATATAGTTATTATCCAAATCGCTGTAATATCACTCATTTACACTGCACCTCCTAAACGTTTACTCTGTCACCGTTTTGGTGACTCCTGGGCAAAAAAATATCCTCAATTGGCTTATGAAACTTCTGCGAAAGTATAAACATTTCATCTCCATCAAAAGGTGCTTGCCCACGTTCCTTTAAACCATACGTCTTTGCAGTGATTCCCAGCCATTTAGCAACATCATCTTGAGACAAAGAATTTTGCTTACGTAATATCAATAATTTCGATTGCATTTGATATCCTCCTTCCACATTCAATACTATAGCACCAAATTGGTAACATGTAAACATAAATGTGCTTAATATTCTAAAAATGTTCCATAATGGTTACTATTGTGTTATTCTTATGTCAGTTAAAATTAGGAAGGAAGATAGAAAATGCCAGATGTCGATCTTAATAAATATATTGGAACTCAAATAAAGAAGTATCGAGAAATGAATAGTATGACACAAGTTCAGCTTGCAGATAAATTAAAAACAACTCGCCAAACGATTAGTCGCTATGAAAGTGGCGAGCGGAAAACTACCCAAGATGTTTTATTTGATTTAGCTAAGGTATTCCACATTTCAATAAATGCCTTCTTCCCTAGTGAGAATCAAAATACGAGCGCAAATGTCATAGCTGCTCATATTGATGACGATACCCCAGATGATGAACGTCAACAAATCATCAACTTCATTGAAAGCTTGAAGAAGGCACGACCACAAGATTAAACAATTAGAGGTGTTCTAAATGAATAAGTTTGAACGTCTAGAAAATACGGTGCACAATCTCAAAATTGAGTATGTATCATCCCCATCAAAACACTTTGGTGGGCTAATCTGTGGAAAAATAATCTACATTAATCAAGACTTACCCAAACAACAACAGTATCAATGGCTTGCTGAAGAGATATCACATTATGACTATACAGTAGGCGACATTACTAAATGCAACACGATTGAGCAACGCAAACAAGAATGCCTGGCACGAACAAAGGCAATGGAAGAATTAGTACCTCTTGATGGACTGATCGACTGTTTTATTAACGGCATATGTAAAGCCGATGAAATTGCGGATTACTTTGAAGTCACTCCTGATTATCTTCAAACTGCTATCAAGAGTTATTGTGATCGTCGGGGATGCATGTTCAATTATCATGGTTACCGATTCGACTTATGTCAGGGATTAAATATAAAAAAAGTATCCACTGAAAATGGATACAGAAAGGACTAGTTGATGTGCTGTTTTACGTAATTTAATGCTTCTTGGTCTAGCTGAATCCAATGAACATACTCTTCGTCGGTTAAGTCAACTATCGGTTTTCCAGACAATAGATGAATTAGATTTTCCTTTGTCATATTTCGATCGGTTGGAAAATTTGAGTACATCATTGCATATTCGGGCAACTGCTCAACATCTTCAGCATCACCAATATTGTATATTAAATTTTCAGTACTCTTCATTTTTACACCTCATGACAAGAAAAAATAATAGAAAGCTTCGACTACCGGAAGATGCAAGTAATCAATTAAAAATTTGTTTAAATGATTTAATTCAAGACGCTATTCGATATGATCACGGTGATTTTACCGCAATTAACCGTTCGTCTGCAACACTAAGAACTTTATTTTTTCAAAGTAAAGGTTCAATAAGCCTAATTTCACAACTGAAATTACCTGACACAAAAAGTTTTATTTCATTTTCGCAAGTTGAGAATCCAATTGATTATCAGAATATTTACACAGCTAGTTTTCCAGGAAACTTATTAGAACCAAATCATCAATACTATACTTATTTGTTCCATCCCGTTGGAGCAAGACCCCAAAAAGTTAAATTTAAGGATTGGTGGCACAGCCAATTAGTTTCGCTTGGCGATAATAATTCAACATACACCACGCGAAAAGGAATTGTTACACTCACTGCAAATCAAAATGGTGGTGCTCATTTCGATCCAAAGATTGACAAAAATTATGACAACATTCAGCATGGCAACGCTGGTGTAATTATTAAAAATACGATTGGCAGCTTCCCGATGACCGGTGCACAACATATTGACAATTCAGATATCCATTTTAAGGATATTCATCTTGCGCTACTTAGGCAAATTGTACATGAAACTATATTATCGCTAAATTTACCAATTATTGCCCTAACTTATGAACCAGATTTCGATTACAATTGGCAACGAAAATTGAATTTTATCGGTGGTCACTTTAACGCAGTTAAAAATATTCGTGATAAACATTAAATGAGGATGTGGTTTGGATGGCAAGTATTAAGAAACGTGGACACGTCTGGCAGGTACGAGTGAGCTACCAAGATAAGCAAGGTATCAATCGGACTAAAAGTAAAAGCGGGTTTAAAACGAAACGTGAAGCTGAAATTTATGCAGCTGATCTTCAGCAACAATCATTTAATGGTGAAATCACGTTAAATGAGAACACCCCATTTGTACAGTACTTTAAAGAATGGTACGAATTGTTTAAGGAACCATCAATCTCTAGACGTACCAAACTAACCTATGAAGCATCCACCAATGTGATTAAAGATAACTTTAACAACATCCCCATTAGCGAAATCGACAGAACTTATTATCAACGCTTTATTCGCAAATTCGGTAAAACCCACTCAAAGGCATCCGTTAACAAAATTAATTCTCATATTCGTGCTTGTGTCAAAAATGCAATCTATGACAATGTCATTCGTAAAGATTTTACAGAAAACATTACAATTATTTACGATCCAGAAAGAACCCGACAAATCGATTATTTGAATATCAAAGAAATGAATTTGCTTGTCGAGTATTTGAAAAAGGATCTTAATTATCATTACAGCTCAAAATATATGATTATTTTGGCAGTGTATACAGGTATGCGTTTGGGAGAAGTTCAGGCCCTTACTTGGAAAGATATCAACTTTAATTTCAAAACAATTTCAATTTCAAAAGCTTGGGATGAGGATTTAAGAGAATTCAAAGATACAAAAAATGAGGGATCTAACCGTCGAATTAGAATTAACGATTCAATCATTAACATATTCAGTAAGCTCAAGATGCAGAAAAAAGTTCAATTTGACAATGATCAAGTATTCTTAAACCAGTTTGATACAATTCCGACATCCGGAGCGGTTAATGATGTTTTACGATCTGCATTAAAAGCCCTTGAATTAAAGAAACAAGGTTTTCATTTCCATTCCCTTCGTCACACTCACGTTGCATATTTGTTGGCAAACCACGTCGAGTTATATTTAATCTCTAAAAGACTTGGGCACACGGACATGACGACGACTATCCGCAAATATTCCTATTTGATTGATGAATACAAACTACAAGGTGACAATGAAATTGAATCTGTTTTGGATAAAATTGGATCTAAACCGAAGTCAGCCAAAACTAAAAAGAAGGCTAAAAAATGAAAGACAGAGTTTGTGAAATTTTGAAAGTGTGCAAAATGTGTGCAAACCAATATCAAATAATAGTCAAAATTAGCCAAATATAGAAAAAACAAAAGCCTGATAAACGTTGGTTTAACAAGCTTTTGTAATTTTACTGAATTATTTAGACAAGGTCAATAAGCGAGTGACGGGAATCGGACCCGCGACACAAGCTTGGGAAGCTTGGATTTTACCACTAAACTACACTCGCAAAGCACTGATAAGTATAGCATATTCGATTATTAAAGTGAACGTTGTAATTTTATTTTTGTAAAAAAAAAGCGATGATCTAAGTTCGATCATCGTTTTTACTTATGCAATTTTAATTTCACTTTTTCGCACGATTGCTCGTTGATTCAATTCATTAACAGCACTTTGATCTGATTCGTCAAAATCTTTGATTGAAACTAATACTGAATTCTCGTATACTTTTTCAATTTCTCCAGCAAAGTCGTGTTCAAGTGAACCAAATTTCTTACATTTAACGTTATCGCCAATTTCAAACTCTTTCATTATAAAACTCACCTCATTGGTTTAATCACAATATACTAACAAATAATTACTATTCGCGCAACTAATAATTACTAAAGTTCATTAGAAGCTGGTGCGTTTCGTGAAGTTGGTAATTTTAAAGTATTTTTCATTTGTTGTTGCAGTTGTTGTTTAACAAATGGATCGTTTGTTTCTGTAACAACTTCACTCATGCGTTGCAATTTATGAAGCCGCTTATTAGCAGCCACATAAGAGCCAATCAAGACAACTGTCGAACCAAGCCAGGCTAGCGGGTCTGAAAAACAAGCTCCGGCATAACCAAAACTACCAGCTAAGACCACTGCAGTAAATGAGCGCATCACAAGTTCGACAATGCCCGCAATAGTGGGTACTACACTTTGACCCAATCCTTGCAACGTATAACGAATAATAAATAGGATCGCTAAAAGTGAATAGGATGTCCCTACAATGTTGAAGTAAATTTGGCTCAATTTTAATACGGCAACGTCCTGATTGCCAACAAACAACATCACTAACTGTTGTCCAAATAGCACAACTAATGCACTGACCACGATACTGAATCCAACTGACGCAATTAGTGATTGACGAACTCCCTTAATAACCCGTTCATACTGTTCAGCACCAATATTTTGTGCGGCAAATGTCGCCATTGTGATGCCAAATGACATCATTGGTAATGTTGCTAACTGATCAATTTTGCTGGCAGAGGTTGTGGCAGCCACTGCAGTGGTACCCAACCCATTCAACGCTGACTGCATAAAAATAGCACCAATTGCAATAATAGAAGATTGAAAGGCCATCGGAAATCCCATTTTAGCATGATTTAAATAGTCTTTTATCGCAACCTTAAAATCAATTAAATGAACTTGTAACATTGGAATGTTGCGGTAAATATAAACAACGCATAAAAGACTAGCCAATACTTGTGAAATGATGGTAGCCCAACCTGCTCCAGCAACACCCCAATGAAATCCCAAAATAAACAATAACTCTAATGCTACATTAAGCACTGTTCCTAAAATCAAGAACCAGAGCGGTGTTTTTGAATCTCCAAGTGCTCGAATTGCGTTTGATAACAAATTAAAAGCAACCGAAGCAAAAATACCCATAAAAATAATTGAAATGAATGTTTTAGCGTCGTGATAGATCTCAGCAGGAGTACTCATTAAATGCATGATTGGATCAAGAAAAACGAGGCTCCCAATCGTTAACACAACGGTAACGATAAAACTCAAAATAATACTAGCAGCAAAACTACGCCGGACTCCTAAATAGTCACGAGCACCAAATCGTTGAGCCGTCACAATTGTGAGTCCTGCAGTGAGTCCGGAAGCAAACCCAATAATTAAAAAGTTGAGACTCCCAGTCGAGCCGACTGCGGCTAACGCGTCAACACCGAGAGTCTGACCTACAATCAGCACATCAGTAAAATTATATAATTGTTGAAATAAGTTTCCAATAAACAGTGGCATTGTGAATAATAAAATGAGTTTAAATGGACTACCCTTTGTTAAATCGCGCATCGTCGCACCCCTCCCTATTTGTGAAAAATCGCAACGAGAAACAATATACGACGAATTTCACTAAAATACAAGAGAAATGATTAATTGTTACATAAGTTTAAAAAACAGACTTATTTGAGTAACATTTAATGGTAGAATTGATTTTGAAATTAATCAAAGGAGTTAAAAATATGTGGCTTATTATTCATCTAGCAACAGCAGTAATTTTAGTTGTAACAGTGATTTTGGGGTTAACTGCACAATCGCAAAAAAGAATTAATGAATGGATGATTACGAGTCGCTGTCTGTATCTAATTTTACTAGTCACTGGCGGAGTGCTAATGTTCTTTATTTATCAATCTCACCCAATTCTTTCAATTCTTAAATTAATCTTGGCGATTGGTTTAATCGCAGTCATTGAAATTGCCTTTGCGCGCAAGCAAGAACGTCATGTTACGACATTGATTACGACACTGTTGTCCGTACTATTTATTGCCACTATCATTTGTGGCTTTTTACTTTAATTGTATAATACAAATAAAAATAGCGTTTGAATGTTAAGTTGAAATTCGAACGCTATTTTTATTTACCTAACCAAAACCCTTGTTGAATGACTTCAAGCATTTTTACCAATTGTTTTGTTTCTTTAACGTCATGCACACGTAAAATTCTCCCACCATGCAAATACATGTATGCCTCAGCAATTAAGGTCACATCTAAACGATCATCTTTTTTTAATCCAAAGAGTTTGGCACCAAAGCCCTTTCTGGATATTGCCACCATCATTGGCCGTTTTAAATAATTAAACTGATCAATATTGCGCATCATCGCATAGTCCTGATAGCCATCAGCGATTTTCGCATAACCGATTCCCTGATCCAATGCAATTCTATTTAAACTGATTCCAGCTGCTTGTAATTTTTTTAAATTAGTTTCAAAAAATGTTTTCATTTCGCTGGTTAAATCATCATAATCAACTTCCCGTGCACTATGCATTGTCAGCAAACCGGTATTTGTATTATGCAATAACGTCAATTTACGCGTATCATCAGTAAATGCTTCCACATCATTAATAATATCGACACCATGATTTACCATTTGCTCCATGACTTCATATTTATAGGTATCAACAGCAATCGCAGTATCTGTATATTGCTGTTGAATATAATCAATGGCAGGCAAAATGCGCTTTAGTTCTTCAGCAGGTGTTATTTCACTAAATCCTGGCCGAGTCGTTTGTCCACCAACTTCAATAACGTCGACGCCTTCCTTAACTAAAGCATCAATTTGTTCTTTCATTCGTGTCTCGTCATTAAATCGACCACCGTCATAAAAGGAATCTGGTGTCACATTTAAAATACCGTAAATAACAGGTTGTCTATTCGTTTTAAATGTAAATCTGCCTACTTGCCAAATAATCTCATGCTTTTTTTCAATTGTTTTGAGATCAGTCAATAATTTTTTTTCGCTTGGTAATAGTCGTTCAATTTGAGTAATAAAAAAATTTAAATTAACCTGTCTCATCATAATTTGCAAATCACCACCATCGGAGTCTTGAACAAGATCCATTTGTTTTGTTAGATGGAGAAGTTCAATAGATGATTGACCTTCAATGATTTTCAAAAACAACTGCTGCTGTCGACTTTTCAAATCATCAAAGACTTTGTTATAAAATTCATTAGATGAAAATTTTGTTATTTCGATTACTCGCATGGACATCTACTCCTTCAATTGTGACAATAAATGTTGAACAGCCTTAGCACGATGTAACAACGGAATTTTTTTCTCATCCGTTAACTGCGCCAAAGTCGTCTGCAAACCGTCTGGAACCAAAATCAAATCAAAACTTCGCCCATTACTACCCTGCGGTCGACCTGAAATAGTTCCCTTAAAATCTCCCTTCGCAATGTATTGTTGCGTCGGTGAATTTAATACTAACCAAGTCACCATCTGTACTTGTCTCGATCTCCCATTTACCATTGCCAAAATACGATTATTAAGCCGTTCTTCTGTATGGGCATATGGTGCCAACTGCCTAGCAGTTAAAACTCCAAGTTCATTTGGATGAGCCGCTAATAACATTCCTGAATCATCAGCAACTACCCACTCTTGTGGCAATCTTTTGGCGATAAATTCTGCCTTTTGCTTGGCATTTTCTAAATAATTTTTATCTCCTTCAGGAGGAAATTTAACTTTATTAATTAATTTTTGATACGATATTGCCGTGATATTGTAATATGCAAATATCTGAATTAATTCTTGTGTCTTAGCTAAATTGTTAGAAGCAATCACAAAGCGCTCTGGCATTTTCAATTTAATCTTCCTCCAACTCCTTAATAAGATAAAACGACCCAGTCACGACAATTACCGTGTGCTCGTCGGCTATTTTTTTCGCATTACTCAATGCCAACTGCGCATTACTAAATTGTTCGACTGGTTGTTGAAATAAATCCGCTAACTGTTGAGCCGTCAGTGCACGCTCATCTTGATCAGGTGCAACCACATCAATTCGAGTGGCAATTGTTTCATATAGTTTTGCCATTTGAGCATACTGCTTATCCTTTAAGAATCCTAAAATCATAATAAACTTTGTTCCCGCTTCAAAATCTCGCAAACTTTCAACTAATCTTTTCGCACCGTCAACATTATGGGCTCCATCTAAAATAACCATTGGATGTTGTTGAATCACCTGCATTCTACCAGGAATTTCGATATGACTCATCATCTTAGTAAATGGTTCAGCACTCATCAAGTAATTATTTGCCATCAACCAATCGACAACTGTGCCAACCGTGGCCAAATTATCTAATTGAAAATTACCTAATAAATTAAATGCCAAATTCTCAAAATGATCGTGTTGCATTTTAATATCTACACTAAAGCCATGTGCCAAATGACTGTTTACTTTGACTAACTGTGAATCTGCTTGAATGATTGACTTTGCATTTTTTTGTTGTGCTTGTTTTTTCAGAACTGTTAATGCAGTTGGGTGTTGTCGTGGTGCAACAAAAACGGTTGAACCTGGTTTGATAATTCCAGCTTTGTTATATGCAATTTGTTTAATTGTATTACCCAATATCTTGACATGATCGTAATCTATATGCGTAAAAATCGTTAATAAAGGTGCTGTAATCGCATTAGTAGCATCGTTTTGGCCACCGAGTCCAGCTTCAATTACCGCCCATTCAATTTTTTGATTTGCAAAGTACTGCAATGTGATTAGAACAAACCATTCAAAAATCGAAATATCTTGTGACTTTATTGTTACAGGTAATCGTTTCACAATTTGCTGATACACTAATACAAACTCAGTTTCGCTAATCATTACATTATTAATTTTGATTTGCTCGCGCAAAGATCGCATAGCTGGACTAGCAAAATGACCAACTTTAAAACCCGCATTAACGAGCGTTTCTCTCAACATGGCCCCCGTTGATCCCTTACCATTTGTCCCTGCAATATGTATGACGTGATAATGGGTTTCTGGATGTCCTATTTCATCTAAAACACGATTAAGTAAGGCAACCCGATCAACATTATCGGCTAACATATGTTGATTCATTTGTTCAACTAATTGCTTATACGTCGTCATATTTAACCTTCATTACCAGTTTGTTGTAAAAATTGTTGTTTTAAATTCTGATCTGCTTTAAACGATCCTGTGAATTTGGAAGTGTATGTAAATAGCCCAGATTTACTGATTCCACGCATTTCCATGCACATATGGCGGGCACTAATGGACACTGCCACGCCAGCTGGATCTAAAATACGTTGTAATTCATCGACAATTTGAGTAGTTACTTTTTCCTGCATACCTGGTCGTTTTGCAACAAAATCCACTAGTCGCGGGATCTTGCTAATACCAATTACTTTACCATTTTTTGGTACATAGGCAACATTAGCCACACCAAAAAACGGTAATAGGTGGTGTTCACACATTGAATAAAACGGAATTTTTTGCACCATTACCATCTCTGGATCATCGTCAACTTGGAAAATTTTATAATCACTAAAATCTTCAGGCTGTTGATTTAATCCAGAAAACATTTCCTCGTATGCTTTAGCCACACGTTGTGGTGTTTCAACTAATCCCGGGCGCTGTGGATCCTCCCCAATGGCCTCTAAAATATCGGTTATTGCGTGTTCAATCTTTTTGTTGTCCAAATTCAACATCCCCCTCTTGATACTCTTGTACCCAATTTTTGTCAGGCGTTTGTTCTAATAAGTGTTGCAGTTTTTGATGCAATGTTTCATTTTCCTTTGTGATTTCTAGTAATGGAATCAGTACAAAGCGTCGATTGCCAATCTCTGGATGGGGAATTTTTAATAACTCATCATCAAATTTTTCCTCGTTGAAGTATAAAATATCCAAATCAATTGTTCGCGGTCCCCAATGGATAAGTCTCTTTCTATGCAGCTGCTGTTCTATTCGATGTAGGCTATCCAATAGTGCATATGCCGTTTGAGACGTTGTTAAAGCCACTGCGATGTTGAGAAAATCATCTTGTTTTACACCGCCCACTGGCTGCGTTTCATAAATTTTTGAAATTTTCTGAATCGTAATTTCATTGACTTGACGTAGTTTCTGAACTGCAGCTTTTAAATTTGCTACGCGATCGCCAATATTAGTTCCAACGCTTAAATAGACTTGATTAATCATGTTGACGACCACTCACTTCAATCTCAATATTGTCGAAGATGCCTTCAATTGGAACACTATACTTACGCACTCGTAACGTAATCGCTGATAATTGGGGATAGGCAGAAAGTAATAACTTCAACAGTTCATTCGCAACACTTTCAATCAAATTATAGTTATTATTGAGGACAAAATCCTGAATTGTTTGATACACGTCGGCATAACTGACAGTTTCATTTAAGTCATCGTGTTGTACCTTTTGTTCGATAGGATATTGCATTTCCACATCAACCTGCAAACGTTGACCTAATTTCTTTTCTTCTGAGAAAACACCATTATATGTGTGAAAACTCATATTATTAATTCTAATTTTACCCACAATCATCTCTCCTTGCCGACTTCTTTAAATTCTATCTTACCATTAACCAAATTTAAAAAATAAAAAAAAGATCGAAGATGACACTTCGGTCTTCATTTTAACCAGCTTGATCTTGTTTTTTAACTTTTTCTAGATGTTCCAATCGTTTTTGAACATCATGAATCGCACCCATGACATCTGCATAAGACGTGTCATTATACTGCAATTGATCAATGCATGCCTTCGTGGCATTCAAAATTGCACCTTTCTGTGCTTTTGCCTGATCACTCAATTTAACAATAACGCGTCGTTCATCTTCCAAACAACGGGTTCGTGAAATCCAGTTTGCTTTTTCCATTCTTTTTAGAAGTGGTGTAAGTGTCCCGGTGCCAAGTCCAACCTTTTGGCCAACTTCGTTAACCGTCACTGAATCTTTTTCCCATAGCGCTAACAATACAGTGTATTGCACGTAGGTCAAACCAAATTCACTTAACGGTTCTTGATAAAATCGGTTAAATAATTGATGCGCGCGATTAATCTGAAAACAAAGTTGATTATCTAATCTAATATCTGGCGTTGTCATTTTACGTCTCCTTTCATCCATTAATAGCTTCTTATATCGTACACAATTTAATCTAATTTATCAATTACAAAGTAATTGGACAGCTAATTTACGCTGTATTGATGCACCCGATGATCCTAAAATAATCGGATATCATTTTTGAGAAACCAGAACTTGTGATTATTTTTTAATAAACTACAACTTGTAGATTGCATTCTTCTTATTGAAGTGATATATTGGCACTTGTAGAAAAATGGAGGCCTAATGATGACCAAAAGACGTAATCTTGATCAACAAAAAGTGATTGATCAAGCCATTAAAATTATTAAACAAGATGGATTAAAAGCATTGACACTTTCACGCTTAGCTCATGATTTAGATATTCGAACGCAATCACTTTACAATTACATTGCCAATTTAGATGATTTACTCTCATTCGTCGGTGCTCGTTACTTGGATGAATTGCTGGCAAAAGTTACCAAAAATATTTTAGGCTTATCTGGCAATGAAGCACTTATTAAATTTGCTGACGTTGTTCATGATGATTTGATGAATCAGGCTCCGTTGTCTGACATCATTTTTTATGCCAATGGTTTTTCAAAACAAAGTGAATTTCATCAATCTGCAATGAAATTAGTCGCATTACTCAATACAGTCATTAATTCTTCCCATACAAAAGATGATAATCCTGCGTCAATTTCCGGCGCCTTAATAGGATCCGTTCTGGGCTTTGTCTTCATTGAATTTACAGGATTTTATGAGAATGAGACACCCGAATCTTTAACAAAAAGCTACCATCAAATGATTTTACGTATCATTACACCAAACAAAGAGATAGAAGCAAATTAGTTGCATCAGGAGGATGAGAATTTGAAACGGTTTATGAAAAATCACACAGGCGCTTTGATTGCCTGGATTATTATTTTGGGAATTTCAATCTTTGCACTGCCAAATATTGGTGAATTAACAAGAGCCCATTCTGACATTACTTTGCCTAAAGATTCGCAAAGTGAAATCGCCAATAGCATGCAAAATAAATGGGGGCATGGTCAGGGCAATACCTATACGGTGGTTGCTGTTTTCAATAATGGTGACAACGAAATGTCCGCTAAGGATCAACATAATGTCGATGCTACTATCAAAAAATTAAAGCAACATCGAGAAATTTATGGCATTAAGACAATCACGGCTCCTAATGATAATAAGGAAACAAAAGCTCAGTTAATATCTAAAGATAAAACAACTCAGCTAGTTCAACTGCAGGTTTCAAAAAAACAAGGCGAGATTAAAACCGTCAATAAGCAATTGACTAAAGCAATCCGAACCAGTGGTGTTAAATCTTACATTACCGGTTCCGATGTTCTCAATAGTTCGTTCTCAGAAGCGATTCAAGAAGGAATCAAAAAAACTGAAGTTATTTCCGTTATTTTTATTTTCATCGTTCTAGTGCTGGTTTTCCGTTCTCCAATCGTTCCCCTAGTTTCATTATTAACTGTTGGAGTGACATTCCTAACGTCACTTAGTATTGTTACGAACCTGGTTAATAGATTTAACTTTCCATTTTCAAACTTCACGCAAGTCTTTATGGTAGTCGTCCTATTTGGAATTGGTACTGATTATAATATTTTACTTTACAATCAGTTCAAAGAAGAACTTAGTCGTGGCTTATCTAACGCTGAAGCAACAAAGAGAGCTCGAAGAGTTGCCGGAAAAACGATCCTATACTCTGGATCTTCAGTTTTAATTGGTTTTAGTGCGTTAAGTTTGGCTAAATTTTCAATCTATCAATCAGCAATTGGTGTCGCAATTGGTGTTGCAGTATTGTTAATCGTTTTATTAACACTGAATCCGTTTTTCATGGCTGTGCTTGGTAAAAAGATGTTTTGGCCATCGAAAAACTTTGAGGGCGAAGGCAACAGTTCATTGTGGTACCGCTTATCATCAAGTTCAGTTCTTCATCCAATTATTTCATTAGTCATCGTGTTAGGTCTGACACTTCCCTTTTATTTTGTTTATCAAAATAAACTAAACTACGATGATACAGACGAAATTAGTAACTCGGTTCCAGCTAAAAAAGGTTTCTTAGTGGTTCAAGATCACTTCTCCAAAGGAACGGCGGAACCATCAACCCTATACATTCGCTCTAATCATCGTTTAGATAACGAAAAGGATTTAAAATTAATTGATCAAATCACACGTAAAATACAGAATGATCCAGATGTTAAAACTGCTGCATCAGTGACTCAGCCAGGAGGTACGAAGGTTAACAAGCTTTATGTATCTAACCAATTAGGAACCGTCAATACTGGTCTTGGTTCTGCTCAAACTGGATTAGCAAAATTATCGGCTGGTAGCATGGCGATGTCGAATGGTTTAGGCCAGCTTTCCACTGGCAGCCAGCAATTAGTTGATGGTGTTTCAACATTAACAACACAGTTAAATAGCCAACTTTCAGGCAGTAATGCTAGTCAAATTGCTCAATTGGAAAGTGGTTTACCACAAATCAATAATGGTATTCAACAATTAAATTCTGCACTCCAAAACTCTGGATCTGCCGTTAACACTAGTGATTTAACCAATGAACTAACGAATATTGGAACCCAAGCAAAAACAATTGGCAGTTTATTAACTGGCATGCAGGGGACTTCCAGTAATGTTGATGTTAATCAGATGGGTGCCCAAATTGTCACTGGCTTAATTCAAGCTGAAGCACAGGCCGGCACACCACTTTCAGGACCTCAAACACAAACACTATTACAATATGCCAATGAACAAAAATCCAGCTTTTCCGGCCTGGAAACACAGTTACAAACTGTTCAAAACAATTTGAAGGCTATCGGTACAGCCGATCAAAGTATTGGTACGTCATTGCAAAATATTCAGGGTTCTACATCTTCATTAGGGAGTATGCTTGGCCAAGTCAATACTTTAAAAGCACAAGTTAATCAACTGGCTAGTGCTTCAAATGTAGCTCTTCCAGGAGCAGCGACTGCCTTATCTCAATTAACAGGCGGCCTTAACCAAGTTCAAAGCGCCCTGATGCAAAGTCAAAATGGCTTAGGACAAATCAATACAGGAATTAATAAATTAGCCGAACAATCACCACAACTGACAACTGGTATCGATAAAGTCAATGATGGTTTGGGTCAAGGTGGCAGTTATCTGAAAGGTCTTCAGAATTCTTCAGCAAGTGACGAATACTACGTACCTCACAGCGTTCTGCACAGTGCCACATACAAGCCAGCCATTAAAACTTATCTATCTCAAGATAAAAAAACAGCTAAAATTACAATTGTCTTGAATACCAACCCAAGTGATACAAAGGCCACCCAAAAAGTGGCACAACTTTCCTCACAGACCAAAAAGAGTCTCAAAGGAACAACACTTAAAAATGCTCAAGTTGCTATGGGCGGGCAATCATCAACACTTCATGATATTAAGAGTGTTGCGAGTGGCGATTTTGTCAGAACAGCCGCTATTATGTTGATCGGAATTGGCTTAGCATTGATCTTTGTCACACGCTCGCTTCTACAGCCTATTTATATCATTGGAACATTGATGCTTGCTTACTTTACATCACTCAGCATCACACGTTGGATTAGCGGTCTCGTCTTAGGTCGTCCAATGTTAACTTGGAATACCCCATTCTTCTCATTTATCATGCTTGTCGCATTAGGAGTCGATTATAGTATCTTCTTGATGATGAAATATCGCGAATATGGGCGTGAAAATATGATGCCTGCTGATCGAATGGTTAAATCATCAACAGTCATTGGCACAGTTGTCATTTCTGCTGCGATTATCCTAAGTGGTACATTTGCTGCATTGATGCCTTCTGGTGTCCCAACGTTGATTCAAGTTGCCATGGCCGTAATCATTGGATTGATTATTTTGATTTTTATCATTCCAATTATTATTCCAAGCACTGTTTCATTAACTTATCCAGTTAAATCCGGTTTCCAGGACGCAGAAGATAAGCAACATCAAAAACATGAAAACGAAAAATAGTTAACTCATTAGCAAAATGCAAAAACTGCATTTTGCTTTTTTAGTAGTTAACTATTAGAATGAAAGAAATCATTTTGGAGTACTTTCAATGCAAATCTTTAAGCAAACTGTTTTAATCTTTCTAGGACTGGCAGTTATTTTATTAGTTGTTACTGGCTTTCGGCTATTAACACACCGAGGTAATATGAGAACCAATGGTATTTATCTATTTTTGGCTGTTATCATTACCCTTTCGTTTTCTTGTTTATATTTTCTAGTATTACGACTTTATCAATAAAGGAGACCTATTTTTATGTTATTAACCACCGGCAGTATTGATCAACCACACGATATTTTGGGCATTGTCAATGCCACTAGCCATCTCATGCTGGATTCTGAAACAATCGATGCTTTTGAATCAATGGACCAACTTTTTTCAGACGTTGAAGAAAAAATGAAGCAAAAGGCTGAGGAAGAACAAGCGGACGGTATTATTAACATCTCGTTTAATACCCAAGTCGTCCAGTTGCAAGTCGCACCCAAATTTTTAGTCATTACGGGATACGGTACCTTAGTAAAATTCACAGAATAATGCTTTAAAAACAGCAACCGTTAGTGTAAACTATTAATTGTTGTTGCCCCAGTGGCGGAACTGGCAGACGCGCAGCGTTCAGGTCGCTGTATGGTTATCCATGTACAGGTTCGAATCCTGCCTGGGGCATTAAAAAAAGGCTAACATCACTATGATGTTAGCCTTTTTACGTCACCAAATACACGTTAATAATTCAATTTACGCATCAGTCGCTTTAACTGATCTAATTCTTTGTCAGATAAATTCTTCACCAATTGATCAGAACGATTTTGTTCATAAGCATGCAGCTTAGGATAATAACTTTTTGCTTGTTTGGTTGGATAAACTCTTTTAATTTTCAAATTGGTTGGATCACTCTTCAATTCTAAATAGCCTTTATCAACTAATTTTTTAACTGTTCTAAAACTGGTCGTTCGATCAGCTTGAATTGAATCGGCCAATTCTCCCATAAACATTCCCGGGCGTTCAACTACTCGAATAATATAAATAAACAAATTATTATTTAATTGATCTTCTTTAAATCTTTGATTTGAATCATTTTGAATGCTTCGCGTAATCGCACCAATTTCACGAATTATTTCAAACATTTCGATGACCTCCAAACATTTTATTGCAAATGCAATTATATCATGATATAGTATTTAAGTAAATCATTGCATTTGCAATAAAAAAAGGAGAGATCGAAATGATTGGATTTTTAACTTTTATTTTCATCATGTCATTTACACCTGGTCCCAATACAATTATGGCAATGTCTGAAGGCCAACAAAAAGGATTTCGTCATGGATTAATTTTTAATTCTGGCATTTTTTTAGGTCTATTAATTATTGGAGGAATTGTCTCAATATTTGCCTCTTTTTTTCAAAACTATCCGTCAGTAATTTTTATATTAAAAATTATTGGGTCACTATATTTACTCTATTTGGCATATCATACATACATCTCCACGCCGGGAAATGCGTCAGCTGCTGGCAATCATCCCTTAGTTACCGGTTTACTTTTACAAACAACCAATATTAAAGTTTATTTATATTTCATTACTGGCATGGGCACCTTCTTAATTAGCGGCATTTTCGGTGAATTATCAATGAAGTTTACTTTGATGGTGTTAATCGGTGTTCTTGGTACTTTAGCGTGGACAATCGCCGGTCAGCTGATCCAACGATTTTATAACCAACATTTTAAATTATTAAATTCATTTGTGGCACTACTATTAGTTTTTAGTGCATATGATTTATGGCGATAAAAAGAAGTTGTGATATTATCACAACTTCTTTTTAAGAGTTAATCTAATTTAAACTTACATTTTGCGTAATTGCTTGTTCATAAGGTTCGCCATTTATTAAAGCATCTCTCATATCTTCAATCATATTGTCCCCAGAATATGAATAAAAAGGAAATCCTCCAAATTGTTTCATGTATTCAAATTCAACATCGTTTTGACTTAGTCCATCAATGCGATCCTTATCCACCGATCTATACCCCTTTCATAGTTACTGTAAGCGTTTACATTTTTACATGTCTAGTATAACTTATTTTTTGTCTGAAAAACATTGCAGTTGTGTTAATATCTTTGTGAAAAACAAAATCATTTAAAATCGACTGGTATATCACCCGTTTCACTAGTTTGATTTAAAAAATTCACAAAAAATTGATTATTCAACTTAAAAAAACTGTTCAACACCTAGTCTAAAGCCTTGACTGATACACCATTCACGACTATATTTCAGATGTGTAACATCAAAAATATCGAGGAGGAATAGTATGCGTAAAGCTAATAGAGAGGTCACTGATTTGGAAACAATTAAAACGATATTGTTAGAAGCCCATGTAATTCACCTGGGAATCAACGATGATAAATATCCATATGTTGTTCCCACTAATTATGGATTTGAAATGCAAGATGATGGTCATTTAACCTTATATAGTCATGGCGCACCCGTTGGCAAAAAAAGAGAGCTCATTTCAAAAGATGGTCACATTGCCTTTGAAATTGATAACGGTGCTCATCTAATGGTCCCTGAAAATAGCAGTAACCCTAGTGATTATTCATTTGCTTACCAGAGTATCATGGGTGTCGGCAATGCTCAGTTAATAACTGATGTGCTGGACAAAAAGAAGGCAATGCAAACGATTTTATTACATGAAACCGGCAAAGAATGGCCTAATATTTCTGCGTCTGACATTAATTATGTTGGCGTGATTAAAATTGATGTTCAACGCTATACTGCTAAACAACATTTGGATTAGATACAGAAAATAACAGCTAGGGTTTGAACATTTTTGTAACCGCTTTAACTTAAAAAATTCTAAAGGTGATTCTTTTTTGTACCATTTCTAAATTCTCTTCTGTAGAATTTTACTTATAGTAAAAATAAATTTTAGATACAGGAGACTATAATGCCTCAGATAATCGATTTCATTATTCACATTGATCAGCACATGATTCAAATTGTGAATCAATTTGATTCCTTTACCTACCTCATCTTATTTATTCTTGTTTTCATTGAAACAGGAATTGTCATCCTACCGTTTTTACCTGGTGATTCATTATTGTTTGCAGCCAGTGCGCTTGCAGCTAATCAGGCTTTCGGTTTAAATATCTGGTTATTAATGGTCACTTTTTTTATAGCAGCTGTGCTTGGCGACACACTTAACTACGAAATTGGTAAACATACCAGTAGTCTGATTGGTAAAAATTCATTTCTAGGAAAATTAATCAATGAAGAAAAACTGTTAAAAGCACAAACTTTTTTTGATAAACACGGCGGTAAAACAATTGTGATTGCCCGCTTCATGCCATTTATTCGTACTTTTGCACCATTTGTGTCTGGTGGAAGTCGGATGAATTATCAAAAATTCGTAAGTTACAACGTTCTTGGTGGCTTTTTGTGGGTTATCTTGTGTTGTACTACTGGTTATTTGTTTGGTAACTTACCCATTGTTCAAGAAAACTTTACATTTGTAATTTTGGGAATCATCGGCATCTCCTTACTGCCTGCGTTGATAACCTATTTACGAAATAAACTACCAGCTAATATTGAACCAGATGAATAAAAAGATTGTGATAAAGATATTGCTAAAAGCGCATTTCTTTATCACAATCTTTTTTTAGAATTGATAGTCTTTGTCAATAATTAATATTGGTTTAATGGTTTCACCGCTCATTGAATCGGCATTTGCTTGGTTAATATCCTCAAATGGGTAGAATTTTTCAGTTTTATCAAAATCGAACATCCCTTGGCGATAAAATTCAATTAACCGTGGAATATCGATTTGAGGCACTGAATCGCCCATGTTGACACCAATCACAGATTTATCATCAACACACAGGTCATTCCATGTATCAACATCAATATGATTAGGTGTGACCGCAATACAAGCACTTGTCCCACCTTGTCGTAATGCTTTAATGGAAGACTCCATTACAGATGTCACTCCAGTTGTATCAACTGCAAAATTAACACCGTAACCATTGGTCAACTCTTGAATAGCAGCCACAGCATCTTGTTGCTGACTATTAATCACATCTGTAGCACCTAATTCTTTTGCTAATGCTAGTCTTGAATCCACAATATCAACAGCAATTACTTTTGTACAACCTGAAATCTTTCCAGCCATCATTGCGGCTAGTCCAACTGCTCCTGTTCCAAAAACAGCAATGGTTTGCCCTGGACGCGGTTTTAGCGTATTAAGGACCGTTCCGCTACCTGTCACATAACCACAGCCTAAAGGTCCTAATTTTCGTAAATCAAGGTCTTTTGGCACCTTCACAGCATTGCTCTCACGAACAACCGTCGTAGTTGTAAATGATGATTGATCAAACATATCTGCAACTTGCTGTCCATTTTCTGTAAAATGAGCACTCTTATCAGGACGTACACCAGAAAGATTATTTTCTGCATAATGTAAACATTGCGTGGGGATACCTCTTAGACAATTTTCACAATTTCGACATGAATAAAATGACAAGACAACGTGATCACCTGGTTCAAAATTTTGGACATGTGAACCAACTTTTTCAACAATTCCTGAACCTTCATGTCCTAAGATAATGGGATATCCAATTTCAGCATCACCTTTACGTAAAGCCTCATCTGAATGGCAAATACCACTAGCCACCATTTTAACTTGAATATCATCGTCCTGCATTGGCGCTAATTCAATATCATCTTTAATTTGAAAACTGGAACCTTTTTGATCGACAACAGCTGCTTTTATCTTCATCAAATCATTTCCTTTCCTAAGTCAAAGTTATTAAATTTCCCCCACACCACTGTTATATCAGTTTGTGAAACATTTTTCAATCTTTTTAATTAAAAAAGCTGCGTCTAAATAGACACAGCTCCATAGATCATATAACTGTAATTTTACCGACTCCACCAATGTTTCTTTGGGTGCGCTTGCCGATATTCCATCTTTTTTTGCTTTCGTGCTGCCCTGATTTGTGCATCACGTTTATCAGCCATTTTTCGTTTAGTTTCAGGGTCAATATATTCACTAATCAAAATTTCAGGATTATGTTTTACCCCTTGTCGTTCTAGTTCTTTAAAAATGGCTAAAAATGGCTTTTGTCGGTACTTAAAACCATCGATCATAACTGAATAAAAGGCAATATTACCATTCGCCGACATATTATTTTTCATCACTGTCGATAATTCAGTTTGGTCATTCACCGTACTCTTGGCCAAAATACCAATCTGCATCACCGCATTGTTTGGTGTCATTTCGATTTTTAAAATGTTATCCCACGTCACTTTAACAGCTGGTGTTTTGGTATTGTCAATCACACCATCTTGATTAATGACATAATCAGGATGATTTAAATGGCCATTGCGAAACGTTTGATAAGCTAAATAGCCAAATAAAACACCAAAAAGAACCGCAAAGATTTTAATAACCAACCAAGTTTTCAAAAAGACAACTATAAAGAAACAAACTGTAAAAAAAGTAAAAACAGTCGTGGTCATATACGTTCTGACTTTATCAGGATAAACTTCATACATTTCTTCCATACTTAGGTGCTCTCCTTAAAATACCAAAAGAGAGATTTTCATCTCCCTTTCAAAAAATACATATGAGCTAATTGAATTAAAGTTCAACTCGCTTGGTATCTGGTAATGTTTGGAAATATACATCAATACCATCTTTATCCTTAAGTTCGTGAAGAATTTCAACTTCTTCATCACTAACTGAGGCAGTTGGGATGACAGCCTTGGTATTAGGTTTCTTAGAAACCCCAGCAACCATTAATGAGTCTAATTCAAGACCAGCATCAACAGCTTCCTTAGCTTCCTTGATATACTTAAATACTAAGATAACTGTGTCATTACCAAATTGGTCTTTTTTCCATTCGTCTGCAGCTTCTTTGGCACTGTAAACACGGATCTTCAAACCACCAGTTGAGTTGGTACTAACATAAATATCCTTCATAAAGTCATCGGCAGCTGTTCCATTATCAATCACGTAAACAGCGTTAGTACCGCGACCTTTAGTTAACTTCTGCATAACTTGACCGTGAATCAGACGATCATCGATACGTGCAATATTAATTTTTCCCATGTTAGGTTCCTCCAAAAATTTATAACTTTGTATCCTAATTCTAATTATCGTGCTTTAAGAAGTTTTTATCAATTAATTTAACACCATCTTTAGCAACTTCAATTGAATCATTGATTAATTTATCAGTATCTTCAGTTGCGTCAGAAAAGTTTTGTAAATTAATGAGAAGTGGCAAGCTTAATCCTGTCACGATCTTTAATTCGCGGTACTTCGAAAGTGTTGACAAAGCAACATTTGAAGGACTACCACCTAGTAAGTCAACGAGCACAATTGTCTCGTCATACTTTGCTGAGTTATCATCTAAAACTTGGTATGCTTGTTCACGCAATGAATCCACAGATTCACCAGGATGCAAGCCAAGACCAGTAACATTTTCCTGTGGTCCCATTAACAATTCTAGACTTTTAACGGTTTCAATACCCATATTACCATGAGTAATTACTAAGAATGCACGTTTCATTTAAATATGACCCTCCTAAAATACGACAAATTAGATGATGTAGAAAATACTCAAGACGATCAATGCACCAGTAAGATAGAGTAATCCACGGGTGATCTTGAGGCCTTGCTTTTGGAAGTACCAGTAAAGCAATACAACAGCAAGTAAAGGCAATAGACCAGGTAAGATTTGATTCAAAATGGTATTCACATTAAAGACCTTACCACTAATTGAGAACTTCAAGTAACTGCGAATCGTAATATACTGACCGGCTAAAATACCCATCATGTACAATCCTAGAACACCAAGTCCATCAATCACGCTAGCAATTCGGCCACCTGTCATAATTTCCTTAGCAGCTGAACGTCCAAGTGAATAACCCATCTTTGTGAAGTAATAACCATAAGTAAAGGTTGCAATTGCAAAACATAAAAATGGTAGCAATGCACCTAAGAAGTTACCTTGCTTAGCAAATGGTAAGAAAATAGCGATAAAAATATATTGAACAGTACCAGAGTCAATTGAATCACCAATTCCGGCAAGAGGACCCATCAAACCAACTTTTGTGTTATTAATCATGTCTTCAGAAATTGGTTCTTCACCGTTAGCAAGTGCCTTGGCACGTGCTTCTTCAAGTGAAATTGTAACACCAGTTAATGTTCCACCACCCCAAGTAGCTTGGGTGTTAAAGAACAATAAATGACGTTGGAAAGATTTTGCTAACTCATCTTTATCTTTATAAAGTTTTTGTAATGTTGGAATCATACCAAAGGCAAATGAAGGAGCCAGCATACGGTCAAATGTATGAGGAACTTCGTTAGCCCACCACCAACCAAACCAAGACTTCATTAAGTCTTTATTGGTAATGGCATCTGGTTGTGGAATACGGTGCTCAGTTGTTGCTTGTGTATCATCATTAGTTGCTTCTACTGCTTGATTGTCAGCCATTTTAATTTCCTCCTTTGATTAGTCTTGTGCTGGTTTGTTTGACGTAGTCATTACGTAAAGGATCGCAAAGATTACACCAAAGATAGCGTAAATTGTCATGTTGATTTGTAGTTTTGCAAAGGCCACACTCATGAAGTATGCAAGGAAGAAGAATGGAAGCAAACGTTTCTTTCCAATAACTTGCATGATGATTGCGATACCTAAAGCAGCAAGACCACCGCCGACACTATTCAAGACGTGAATTAATGTTCCGTGTTCAATGTTAGCAACAACACTTGAAATCACTGGGGCACCAAAGTAAAGTGCGATGAACATCAAAGGAATGAATAAAACAAATGAAATCAACGTAGGAATTCCCATAATGGATAATTTCAATCCACGTGCATTACCTTCAGCAGCATATTTATCCATTGGCTTAATGGCAAAAGTGTTAAGGAAGAATCTAAATTGATAAAGGTAACTTCCCAAAAGTGCAACCGGCACGGCAATTGCAATCGCACCTTGTGGACTCATGTGACCAAGTAACGCAACTGGTACGGCAATCGCAGCACCAATTGATGGTTCAGCTGGAAGTGCACCACCTGGTGCAACAAATCCCATGTAAACAAGTTGAATAGCAGCCGTAACAATCATGGCTTGGTGAATATTTCCCATGATAAAGCCCACCATCATTCCGGTCATTAATGGGCTAAAACGCATCGTTAAAGTGGCGAATCCTAAGATACGTGATTCAACTAATGCAACCCAAATGGCAATCAGTAAAGCTTGCCATACAGTTAAAGTGACATGCATTATAAATACCCTCCTAAATATAAGTTCCCGTGAGAAAAAATAGCAAATACAGAATTAACTCACAACAATATAAATTTTATTGCTTATTTACATTATATATGTTTGCGCTTTCATTACAAGCTTGAATATTAAAAAAGTTTCAGATAAGATAGGATTATATTTAAGGAGGCAACTATGACGACGCAAACTGTTTATATTGTTCGACATGGGCAGACGTTGCTTAACACCTTTAACCGTATGCAAGGATGGTGTGACTCTGATTTGACTAAACAAGGTCAAACTGATGCAATTACAACTGGCCAAAAATTAAAAAAAATTTTGTTCACGACTGCTTTTTCTTCAGATTTAAGACGTGCGATTGACACACGAAATCTAATTTTGGATCAATTAGATCATAAAGTTTCTACTATTGAAGAAAGCAAATTATTTCGCGAAGTTTTTTTTGGTTACTTTGAAGGATTAGATTCTGACGAAACTTGGACACGAGTTGGTCAACCACATGGATATGCAGGTCAAGAAGATATCATTCGCAAAAAAAGTCTCGCTGAAGCTCGTCGCTTAATGAAATTAGAGGATCCAAGTCAAAGTGCTGAAACTAATGACCAAGTCCTTAATCGCTGGCATGAAGGTTTATCATTCATTCATGAAAATACACCTGATAATAGTAACGTTTTACTAGTAACACATGGTACCTTTATTCGAACACTTGCTGACGAACATGACATCAATACATTAGGAAATTATCCTGAAAATGGCAGCATCACGATTCTAAAATTGACGGATGCTGGCACATCAATCGAACTTTATAATCAAAATAGTATATAATAGAAAAATCAGTTCATTACAGCGCTTACATCTGAGGGGGTGATATTTTGAATTCGGAACTTTTACAAACATTTTTAAAAATTGTGGAGTATAAGCAAATTTCGCAGGCAGCTGAAGCGATGTATATTACTCAAGCGGCTGTGAGTAACCGCCTCAATCGCTTGGAAAGTCAACTAGGTGTTAAATTGATTAATCGACTTAAGGGTCAGGCAACCGTTACTTTAACGAAATATGGTGAAAAATTAGTTCCGATTGCACAGCAATGGGTTCAGTTGGCTCGTGAAGCCAGTAATATTAAAGAATATGCAAATTATCACTCTGTCAGTGTTTTAGGAGCTCCTGATATTTGTGTTTCTATTTTATCCTTGGTTTGTCCCCTTCTTTTAGAAGATGATCCATTACTGCGGTATTCAATTAAAAATTCAAACAGTAATAGCAATACATATGACGCCGTCAATGATGGGTCTATTAATGTTGGTTTTACCTTCAGTAAATCATCACGCCACCAAATTGATGCCCGTCAAATTAGTGAAGAACGCCTTTTATTGGTTACTAACCTGCATAGTAATTATCCAGATACAGTTAGTGCCGATATGCTGTCTCGCCATGATGAAGTGTTCATCCCCTATAATCAAACTTATTTAAATTGGCATTTAATGTGTTGGGACAGTGAGTTACAACCGTTTATTCAGTTAGATTCTAGTTGTCTCGTTAATTCATACCTCCTTAATCCACAAAATTGGGCTTTGGTTCCAGAATCCATGGTCAGATTCATGCTTAATAATCATGCACCGTTGCGGGTTTTAAAGCTGCTTGAGGAGCCACCTGCACTGCCAATTATCGCCATTCGCTCTAAAGCAGATACAACAAATGAACAAGAAATTGACCGTCTGATCTTAAAAGTGCGCTCTGAATTATTCAAAACACACAAAGAAAAACTAGTTTTACCAAAATAAACAGACAAAACCTGCTACTCCAAATCGAGTAGCAGGTTTTGTTTATCACTATTAAATTAACAACCCATTGTTATTAATAGATTTGGCCACTAAAATCGTCATATAAGCTGTCAAATGAGTTATCTTCTGAATCAATTTTCCATTTGCCATCTTCTTTTGAAACTTTAATCTTGGTATCATAACTTTCTGATTTGACATCTGCTTTTTTCAAAATGTCTGCAATATTATCAACCACCTTGTTAACGGCTTCTTGATTATTTGCATCAATATCCAACTTACCGTTATCAATGGCATCCATCACCTGATCGTTAATTTGATCGGAGATGTCGTCTAAATCAATTGCTTTAACCTTAACCGAAATTTCTGCAGATTCAGCGGATGCAGATTCAATCTTATACTCAACGCTTCCACGATCCGCATTGGCTTTCTCTAATGCAGAAGATACGGCTTTAAATTGATCATCGGAAAGATCAGCGTCGCTGAGTTCAGTATCTAAATTATCTTTCAATTTATCGTTAAAATTATCTTTTTCTTCATTTTTATCGTTAGCAACATATTTTGAATAATTACTATCACTCTTGCCTAAGAAGATTGTGTCTACATAAGCTTGTACCGCTTTTTGCGCTTGTTTGGTACCATCTTTATACTTATTTGCTGCTACGTTAATTTTAATTGCTTTTGAATCACCACTTGTAACATCAGGTAAATATTTCAAAGTGTATTTAGCTGTCTTGTCAACTGGGAAAACAATATAACCGTCTGCGTCATCGCCACCATCGATCTTTTCGCTAAAGGTTTTAAAATCATCATCGTCATTAGACATATAAACATCATCTTTTGTACTAATTTTGTGCCCATCTTTATCAATTAATTTAAAATCACTGCCACTAGCATAAATGTCGTCATCAGTTTTGTTCTTCACTTGTACTTTAAGTGCTAAATATCCTTTATTTCCCTTAGTTTGAGAAATATTGGCTGAGTCTGGCACAATATAAGATCCTGATTCGACTTTCACAGCTGCTTGAGAATTTCCTTTATCACCACTTTTGCCACAACCAACCAGTATTAGTGAAAGGCTGAACATAGCAATCGTTAAAGTTAGCGCTTTATTTTTCATTTGTAAACCCCTCCAAAGTTAATGCTCAATATTTATTACTCAATTCTATTTAACCTGATTAACAAACTAATATCAAGATAATTTGAATACTTTTGATAATTAATATCATATTGAAAGATACACAACCGGAATAAGATGGCATTTACTAAAAGTTATCGTTTATTTAAGTATCATAATAGTTCTTATTGATGGTATAATATTAACCATAGAAACATACAAAGGAGCCGTGGACGAGTTGCCCTACTAATTACCATTACCTGGTAAGACTCAAATCAAATATAACAAGACACATTATCTACAAAGGAGACTACAAGCTTTATGAAAGACGATGATCCGCATATACGCCGCAATCAACATTGGTGGCAAGCGACTGAAACACAATTAAAACAAGAATTAACAACAGATACAACTGACGGTTTAACGACAGATGAAGCAACAAGTCGTCTGCAAAAATACGGAAAAAATGAATTAACCAGCAAAAAACAATCTAATTTTATTCGCTTTATCAAACAATTTAACAACAGTATCATCTACATTTTAGCTGCTGCTGCAGTGATTACTTTTCTGATGCACCACTACTCCGATTCAGTAGTTATCAGTTTAGTGATTATCTCAAATGCGTTTATCGGCTATTTTCAGGAACGCCAAGCTGATGATGCACTGGCTAAAATTAGTGAATTACTGATCTCAAAGAACTTCGTCATTCGTGACGGTCAAAAAATTGAAATCGATTCTCGTGACTTAGTGGTTGGTGACTTAGTTAATTTAGAAGCCGGTGACGCGGTCCCTGCTGATATTCGTCTGATTTCCGCAGACAATTTTAACGTCCAGGAATCTTCATTAACTGGAGAATCAGTCTCTGTTGAAAAAACCGAAGATCCAATCCAAAAAGATGATTTGTCCATCACTGATCAAACAAACATGGCATTTGCTTCCACTTTAGTTACCAATGGTTCCGGCCTTGGTGTTGTGGTTGCAACTGCTGAACAAACACAAATTGGTGAAATTCAACAATCTGTGAGCGAAGTTAAGTCACAACCAACACCCTTAATGAAAAACTTAAATCGTTTAGGTTTTGGTTTATCTGCTGCAATTGTGATTGCCGCAGTCGTTTTATTCGTCATTGGTTGGATAACACACGTTTACAGTTTGCCCACACTATTGATTGCGATTGTCACAATGGTGGTTGGTTCAATGCCTGAAGGACTTCCCGCTTCCACTTCAGTTGTCCTTGCTATGGGAACTCGTCAAATGACTAAAAAAAATGTCATTGTGAAGACGCTCCCTGCTGTCGAAACATTAGGTGCCGTGGATATTGTGAACACGGATAAAACCGGTACATTAACTAAAAACGAAATGACGGTCACTGATATCATTACGTCAAAACATGCTTTTACCGTTGGTGGTGTGGGTTACGATAATGATGGAAACGTTGATTTAGGTGGCCATCTTGAACTAAACGGAAACAAATTTAATTGGAAAAATGATGAGGCTTTGTCCTGGATTGTCAACATTGCCGGTGAAACCTCAGATGCTGAATTAAATCTTAATAATGGTGTTTGGGAACTCACTGGCGAACCGACTGATGGTGCACTGACAACTCTATATAAAAAAATTACCGGTCATGATCCTGAAGTGATAGAAATTGACTCACAACCATTTGATTCCGCAACGCGTTATTCAGCTCGGTTAGTTGATCACGATGGCCAACGAATTTTGATGCTCAAGGGCTCTCCTGCCACAATTATGAATATGACAGTCCATGATCAAGCTCAAAATATTGATGAGTCCTATTGGAATCAACAAATTGCTAACTTAACGGCTCAGGGAGAACGGGTTGTTGCACTTGCCTACCAGAAAGTGGATACCCAAATCGCGGAAATTCCAGCGATAGATTTGGGTGACGGTCTGACTTTGGCTGGAATGGTCGGTATGATTGATCCACCACGTGAAGAAGTTGCTTTATCAATACGGCAACTTCGACAAGCAGGTGTCAAAGTTAAAATGATTACCGGTGACCATCCTGATACTGCATCTGCCATTGCTAAAAAACTGGGCCTCGATGAACGTATCAAATCTATCACTGGTCCAGAAATTGACCAAATGACACCCGCTGAGTTACAAGATTGTATCGACGATTACAACGTTTTTGCTCGAACGACACCCATTAATAAACTACAAATTGTTAACGCTCAACAAGCAAACGGTCACGTCATTTCAATGACTGGTGATGGCGTCAATGATGCCCCAGCGTTAAAACAAGCAAATATTGGGGTTGCCATGGGAATTAAAGGAACCGAAGTTGCCAAAGAATCAGCGGATATGGTGCTCGCGAATGACAAATTTACCGATATCGTCTCGGCAGTCCGTGAAGGCCGTCATGTCTTTGATAACATCAATAAAACAATTCGATTCTTGCTACCAACTAGTTTTGCTGAAGGATTAGTGGTGGTTTTGAGTATTCTGTTAGATCAACCGCTACCACTTTATCCAACGCAGCTATTATGGATTAACATGGTGTCTGCATTGACGATTCAGTTTGCGTTTATCTTTGAACCACCTGAAGATGGCATCATGTTGCGCGGACCACGAGATGTTACTAAGGGAATTTTGACTAAGATGGATGTCGTTGAAATTGGTTACGTTTCACTACTCATTGCCGGACTCGGTTTATGGGCATATGATTGGGTGACTTCCATGGGAATTAGCCATGTGGTTGGTAGCACAATGGCCTTAAACATTATCATCTTTGGTAAGATTTTTTATCTGTTTAACATCCGTAACTCGTACCCTGTTTTTTCAAAATACTTCTTTCAAAATAAGATGGCTTTTTACATTATCGGCGTCTTAATTGCATTGCAAATGGGCATTATTTATCTGCCTTTCATGCATGACATTTTCCATACGATTAGTGTTAACTTCTTTTATGGCTGGTTCATTCCGATTGTTGCAGGAATAATTGTACTGGTCATTACTGAAGTTGTTAAACTGATTAGAATTGCCTATCGTCAGCAAGGAAAAAAGAAGAGTAAACAATTTAACTAAAAATAGCGCTCATGCAAAGCTAGTTGCATGAGCGCTATTAATTATTGTAATGCATCGATTTCCTTTTTCAATTTCAGCAGTTCATTAGTATCAGCATCAGGAGATAAGATTAAACGATCATATTTCAATTTCAGCAATTCTAATTCATTAGTTGAATGTTTCTTCACTGTCATTGATGGATCAATTAATTGTTTGTTTTCAATTTTCAAAATTCTAGTGGCAACCTTATCCGTGAAATTGGTATCATGTGATACAAACAATACTGTACCCGGATACTGATCCAAAAAATCGGACAAAGCATCTAATGCAGTCATATCAAGAAAATTAGTTGGTTCATCCAAAATAATAAAATTATTGGATCCTAACAAAACATGCAACAACTGTAACTTGACGCGTTCACCACCACTGAGTTCTTCAATTGGTTGTTGATAAAATGAATGCGTGATGCCAAACGCGCCCATCAATTGTCTCATTCGATCAGAGTCTAATAAACTGTCTTCACGCAGAAATTGCCATACCGTTTTGTGATTGGGTAAGTTAGTAATATCTTGTGAAAAATAACCAATTTGTGCATGCTCTGATAATTGAATCAAATGTGCTGACAAAATATGGTTGATTAATGTTGTTTTGCCACTACCATTACTACCTTTCAGTGCAACTTTATCACCTGGTTTAATGATAAAAGTGACATTCTCAAGCAGTTTTTTATTGCCGACCATAATATCTAAATGTTCAGCTCTCACAACCGTTTTACCGCTAAATGATGGGAAATCAGACTGCATTAGTTTCACTTTTTTTGCTAAAAATGGTTTTTCGGCTCGTGTTTGGTGTTTTGCACGATGTGCCAGTGCCTTTGCACCACGCTCCATCTTGCCCGCGTTTTGTTCACGTGCTGTCTTTGTTTTTGCGAGTTCTACTTGTCCCATTTTACGACTACCACGACGAATGCGAGCCGCTTTTTCTTTTCTTTGTTGAACTGCTTTATTTAATTCATGCTGTTTTTTGGTTTGCCGTTGATAGTTAGTTAACTGATTATCATATTGTTCTTGCATTAATTTTGTGAAATTTTGATAAGTACCATCAAACTCGACAAACTGACCTTCTTCAACAGACCATATTTTGGTAGCCAAACTAGTTAACAAATGTCGATCATGAGAAACCATAATAACGAGTCCATTAAACTGTTCCATCTGTGCAATTAGCCAATCTTGATTTGCTTCATCTAAATTTGAAGTTGGTTCATCCATTATTAAAATATCAGGTCTAAGTGACAATGCTTGCTTAATTTTTTTGATCGTTCGTTGTCCACCACTCAGCGATTCATGTCGATTAATCTGTGGGACAAATGACATTGTTCCTTCGACAGTAATTTGTCCTGAATACTCACGGTCTTGTTGTAACAGCATATTTAAAAACGTTGACTTTCCGGCGCCATTTTTACCAATCACGCCCACAATTTCTCCTTGATGAGCATCCAATTTGGTAGCTGTAAATAGCGTTTCGCCACGCACCACTTTTGCTACATTTTTAATTGATACTTGTATCATACATAATCCCTCCTAGAGGGATAATTAACACGTTTTTAACCACATAAAAAGCACACATACCGTTGTAAGTGTGCTGACATTTTGACTTCTGCCAACACGCATTAATTAATCCCATAAGATCCAGTCATCCCGTTGTAAGAGATCACTAGTTTTATCTAAATAGAATTAATTAATTGCGCATCCGCTGAAATCCTCCGTCTTTCTTAAAGTGTTAACAATATATCATGCTTATTCATTTTTCTCAAGTTTTAATTCCAGACAAATTAACTCAAGACAGTACTGAGCAGCTTGTTGATCGATTTCTTGACGAATAAGCATTTCTTGGCGTGTTTGCGTTTGCATCGACATCATCCTTTCAAAATAGAATGCTCTGCCCTAACTTGACTATAACCAAGAAATGTGAAAAATTTTTGAATGAAATACAAAAAAACCGCCAATGTTATTTTGGCGGCCCTTATCGGAAGGCATATGCGACTTTGCATTTTCTTCATCGTATAACTGGTTCTTCCGCAAAGTTGCTATTAAATTAATTCCTAACGCACGCTGATGACTGCATCATCCATTTTTAATTATCGATATTTAGAGTCATTCTTACGCTGCTGCTAGCCTACTAACTTTTTCAGCTTTTAGGAAACGGTTTACGATCTAGAGTCACCCTTACTTCTTGAATGAACTCCCTGGTTCGATCGATAAACACTTGGTATCCTTCCTCAATTGTTACTATAGCAGATAATGTAAGCGATTGCAATTAAAATCTCTTTTTCTTAATTTATTTTCTAAAACACTTTTATTTTGTTAATAGAAATGTTTGGGTTATACTTTTATTACAGATTTATCGAACAAAAGGAGAAATTGTCGTGAGAGTTGATTTAGGATCATCGGTTAATTTAAATCATCAAATTTGTTTTGCATTATATCAAGCTAATAAAGAATACAATCGGCTCTACGCTACCCAGTTAGCCCAATTTGAAATCACCTATCCTCAATACCTGGTGCTTTCAACCATTTGGAATAGTAAACAACGTTTAAGCATGCGTGAAATTAGTCAAACACTAGAATTGGATAGTGGTACTTTGACACCGATGCTAAAACGTCTGGAGAAACGCGGCTGGCTCACACGCCAAAAAGATCCCGACGATGAACGCCATGTTCTTGCTGATTTAACAACTGAGGCCAAAGCTAAAATGCCTGCAGTTATTAGTACGGTTAAGGATTGTATTGCTAGTTTAGACCTTTCCCAGGCTGATTATGAACAACGGGTTAGAGAAGTAAACGATATTACCAAACGTCTCAAAAAAATTATGAATGAAATGTAAAAAAAACACGACTGGGATTTTCATCCAGCCGTGATTTTTTTAATTGATCATTGCTAGCATTGCAACAATAGCAACTAAATTATTCAACATGTGCAACATAATTGAGTTTTGAATTTTACTCGTTTTTCGGTAAACGTAGGCTAATACAGCACCCATATAAAAATAAATTAGAAAACTCACGATATTCGTGCTGGCATGACCCATGGAAAAGATGATTGCTGACAGCAGCACTTTCGGCCAGAACTGATCTTTTTTGAAGAATAAATTCATTACCACACCACGGAATATAAATTCCTCCGCAAACGGCGTGAATAGCACAGTCGAAATACTAAAGACAACGGTGATAATTAAATTGCTGGCCATCAACTTAGCAACTGCATCATTATTAGCTGTCTGTGTCTGATGATAAATTATTTTATTGAGTGATCCTAAGACCATTTGCCCTACATAAATCGCTAAATAACCAAGTAAAACCGTCTTTAAATCTTTCAATGCAAATCGTGTCGGTAATTTCAATTGATCATATTTTCGATAGAGACGATATGCCAAGTAAATAATTGCCAAGAAAACAATCACAAATAACGCCACTGTTACTAGCACAACAGTATCAATGTGTGGATGTTTTTTAATGACTACCATTGCAACCGGTGGCACCTGAATGAGAATAAATAAGCCAATCACTAGCGCTACTCTGGTAAATCCATCTGCTAACCAGCGGCCAAAATTACTGATTGTTTTTTGTTGTTGGAATTGATCCCACGCACTTGTTTGCATTACTTACTCCCCTTCTTTTTATTTAACACGACAACAATATAGCTGATCACCGCAGTCATCACAATAAAGGCCACTAACCAAGTCAAAAAGAGCCACCTACCGGTGATTGATTGTGTTAATGTCAACGTTACTAGCAGGCTACAAATGACTAACGGTATTAAAATCGTTGATAACATTGCAAATTTTTTCATGTCAATACCCCGCGTTCAATACTGGAAAGTATAGCATAACAAATTTTTTCTGGAAAATATTCATTTTAAATTGACAGTAGCTTTTTTCCCTGTTATATTATGTGTGGATCAATACTATATTGAATATAATATGACAGGAGAAATAATTATGAGCCTATCAGTCACTACAGAACTACTTGATGGTTGTGTTTTGGCGATTTTAACAAAAGAAGATTTGTATGGTTACGCGCTCACCCAAAAAGTTCAAGCCTCGTTGCCAGTTTCGGAATCAACCATGTATCCCGTACTGCGTCGCTTGAAAAATAAAAAGTGGTTAGCAACCTATGATGAAGCTTTTGACGGTCGCAATCGTCGTTATTACAAAATTACCGCTGACGGTACTACCCGTTTGAACGAAATTCGAAATGATTGGGAATCATTTCGGGACACTATGAACGATATTTTGGGAGGAGCAGAAAATGGAAACTAATCCATATATCCAAGAACTAACACAATATTTAAAACAACTATCTCAAGACGAACTAAATGACGTCATCGATTTTTATGGTGAGTACATTATGGACGCGGGCTTAACTGATCAACAAGAAATCATCAATAAGCTCGGCACACCTAAACAACTCTCACGAAAGATTTTGGCCGATTATTCGATTCGCGCACTTGATGATGATCAGGCTGGTCAACCACACTATGAACCAAAATCAAAGAAAAACATTCGGATGATTTGGCTGGTTATCTTGGCGATGTTTGCCTCACCTGTCGCAATTCCAGTTGCTATTGCAGTTTTGGCTTGTATTTTTGGCCTACTAGTTGCCGTTGTTGCGGTCGTCATTTCTGCTGTTATTGTCTTAATTGCTCTATTCGCAGTTGGCATAATTATGATTGGTAGCGGCTTTGCTGTCGTTGGTTCTTCAATACCAACCAGTATCTTCTTTGTGAGTGGTGGGATTACTTTAATTGGAATTACCATGGTCATTGCACCTATTAGTTACCTAATCATCAAAGTTTTAATTCAAATGGTCGCTAATTTCACTCAGTGGATCTATCACCGTTACGTTAAAAAAGATCAACAACAATTTACACATCAAAAAGGAGCACAATCATAATGAAAAAAACAATTATTATTGGTCTAATTTTGACTGTCATTGGTGCAATTGGTGCTTTTGCTGGATTTGCTTCAGGGGCGTCAACAGATCTTGTCTGGGACCATGGTATTAAAATAAATAAACAAGTTCACTACACTAAATCTGTTAAAGATTTCAAAAACTTATCATTGAATCTCACAAATTGTCATGTTGAAGTTCAAACCGGTGACACTTTTAAAGTTGAAGTACGTGCAGCTAAGGTTAACCGTCCAACAATTCAACAGGCTAATGGTACCTTAACGCTTGCCAATAAAGCGGATGAACAAGGCATTAATTTGGGAATTGGTGATGATTATCCAAAAGTAATTATTACTGTTCCCAGCGGTACCAAGCTCGATAGTCTTAGTGGTCATGTTAGTGATGATTTCGAAATTACAGATTTGACTATTAAAAATAGTGACCTACAAGTTGATGGTGGCCATTTCGAAGCCGAACGTTTTACAATTAGCGATAAGGGCAAAATAACCAACGGCAGCGGAGTAATTGAACTCGACAGTTCTCACTTAAACAATACAGTTGTTGACAATCATAATGGTAGTGTCTCAATTGAAGATTCGACTGTCACTGGTGGTTCTTTCAGCAATGAAAATGGCAGTCAAGAATTTGAAAACATTATTTTCAATCAAACCGTTCGTATTAAAAGTAATAATGGCAAAATTAAAATCGAATCTCCAACAACCAAAGGGTATGATTTAAGTACTAATAACGGAAATATTACCGTCTTTGGTCAAAATCATCATAATCATTTTATCCAAAATGAGTCAGCAACAGACAAAATCATTGTGACAGATGATAATGGCAGTATTGAGTTAAAAAATTAATCAGTTTTTAGGCCGCATTGTTTGTGGCCTATTTTTTTGCAAAAAACTTTGTTAGATCACTATTAATAATATTGCATAACAATTTTTGTCTGTACTTATTTGTGTGAGGCGATCATAATAAATTTGAAGTTAAATTTTAGGAGGAATCATCATGGTAAACGTTTATATTTCAGCTCAATTACCACAGTTAGCTACTCAAATGTTGTCCGATGCAAATATCGATTTCGCTGTATTTGAAGGTTCTGGCTTAATTACTAAAAATGAATTAATGGCCAATGTTAGTCAAACAGAAGTCTTAATTACTCCTCTATCTACTCAGGTTGATCAAGAAGTGATCGATCATGCACCAAACCTTAAATTAATTGCTAATTTTGGTGCCGGATTTAATAATATTGACGCTAAATATGCACGTAGTAAAAACATTTTAGTTACGAATACCCCGCAAGTATCAACGACCTCTACGGCTGAATTAACCACTGGATTGATTATCTCTTTGATGCGCCGTATCGTTGAAGGCGATCGTCTAATGCACGGCAAAGGTTTTGATGGCTGGGCACCACTATTTTTCTTAGGTCACGAACTTGAAGGTAAAACCCTAGGTATTCTCGGGATGGGAAGTATTGGTTTAGGCGTTGCAACAAGAATGCAAGCTTTTGGTATGAATGTCATTTACACCAACCGTCACCAACTTGATGCTGCGCACGATGCTAGTCGTCATACTAAATTTGTTGAGTTACCAGATTTGATCAAACAAGCCGATGTTCTTACAATTCATTCGCCATTGACTGATGAGACACACCACCTCTTGGGTGCTGAAGAATTTAAACAGATGAAAAATAGTGCTTATCTCATTAATGCAGCTCGTGGTCCAGTCATTGATGAAAGTGCTTTGTTAACCGCTCTACAAAGTGGTGAACTAGCTGGTGCTGCACTGGATGTTTACGAGCAAGAGCCAAATGTCGCCGACGGTTTTAAGCAACTAGACAACGTGATCTTAACGCCGCATATTGGTAATGCAACAATCGAAGCGCGTGATGCCATGGCCAAAATTGTTGCACAAAATGCCCTTAATGTGCTATCTGGCTCACAACCCAAATTCATCGTGAACTAGGCTTGTCTTGAACCAACATTTTGGTATATGCTAGCTCTAGCATGAATTTAATTGTTGGAGGATTAGCATGTTAAAAGAATTTAAACAGTTTATTTTACGCGGCAATGTCATTGACTTAGCAGTTGGGGTAATTATTGGATCTGCTTTTACAGCCATTGTCACCTCGTTTACAAAAAACTTGATTAGTCCCCTGCTTGGACTATTTTTGGGGAAAATCAATTTTTCAAAGTGGGTTGTTACGGTTGGTAGTGCTCAATTTAAGTTTGGTAATTTTATTAATTCAATCATCGATTTTTTGATCATCGCGTTTGTCATCTTTTTAATGGTTAAATTAATTAATAAACTCTTTACCAAAAATACTGAGGATGATACGCCGGTTCAAATATCAAACGAAGAAATGTATCTTAAAGAAATTCGTGACCTATTAGCGCAAAAAAATAAATAGCTTAAACAACACTAAAGCAATCATCAAAAGTTGATGGTTGCTTTCTATATTGCTGTAGGACTTATCATTTGAATTATGCCCTTAATCAATCTACGATTGAATTGTAGAGTCGGTTTGTTTTGAAAGGAGTCCTTTGTTTGAACACGATCTCTTTAAAAATAACGGATGATGCCATTTTAGCTAATTATTATACTAATCAAAATTCTGATCAGGCCCGTAAAATCATGATCACTTATAATGCTGATCAATCTATTGGTGATAATTTAGAAACGATTCGCGTTAAATTAGTTGGTATCCCTTTTGATGCTATTATTATTGAAAATCCTCTGGCCTACCCATTTTCAGATACCATCGTGGGTGTTAACCATCAACGAATTGATATCGGACTCGCCCTCACAAATATGTTTAACGTGCCTGTTGTTGCCAGACCCACGGTAGACCAAATTGGTTTAGAGTCTGCAGTCATGCAAAAGCAAGATTACAACGCTTGGCACCTCGATTATTACGGCCAATATCAATCTAAACGTAATTTTGGTCAAGAAGCCATGTTGACGATTGGCAATGGATTCTTTGGACTCCGGGGTGCTTATGTCGAAGCTAAAGCAGATCAAGATAATTATCCTGGTATGTACGTAGCTGGAATGTATAATCAGTTAACCACAAGTATTAATGGCCGAGATGTGGTAAACGAAGACTTAGTAAATCTGCCAAATGCGCAATATTTAAGTTTTGGCATTGACCACGAAAATCGTTTTAAGATTCAAAAATCAGATATTCGTGATATTTATCGTAGTTTAGATTTAAAAACTGGTCAGTTAACGACTTCGATGATTATTAATTTATCAACTGGCCACCAATTAGCCATTAGTACAACCAAAATTGCAGATATGAAAAATTGGCATCGGTTTACCATCCGTTACCAAATTACGCCACTAAATTTTGCCGGTAATATGCAAGTTTATTCGGAAATTGATGGTAACGTCATTAATGGTAATGTTGAACGCTATTCCGAATTTGATCAACATCACCTTGATATTACTAATATGTGGACTGATCAAAATATCGCTGTTTTAGGTGGTCAAACAAAGACTTCCAAAATTCGTTTTGCCATCGGTGCCAAATTATCTACCACTGAGAAATTAACTGATCAAGATTTCAAAACAAGAAATACCAATCAATCTGTCACGCAAGTCATTAATTTTGATGTGACTCCGGAAAAAACCTATACGTTTGAAAAAGTAGTTTCAGTTTTTACTAGTCTCGAAAGTCCCACAGACCAATTAGATGAACTGGCACAAAAGGAAGTTTCAGTGGGATCATTTACTAATACGGAAGATAACAGTCGTCTTTTCTTCAAACGACTTTGGCATGACACCGATATTAAAATTACCGGTGACTTAACTAGTCAAAAGCTCAGTAGGGTCAATATTTTTCATTTGTTTGTTTCTGCTCAAGCAATTGGCCAAGGACAACTCGATGCTTCAATTGGCGCTCGAGGTCTACATGGCGAAGCATACCGTGGTCATGTTTTTTGGGACGAAATGTTTGTGATGCCATTTTACATTAGTCATTACCCCCAATTAGCTAAACAATTGCTACTTTATCGCTATCACAGATTACCCGCAGCCCGTGAATATGCAATTTCAGAACATCACAAAGGTGCCATGTTTCCTTGGCAATCCGGCATGACAGGCGATGAACAATCCCAATTTGTGCACCTTAATCCATTGACCAATCAATGGGAACCTGATAACAGCCGCCTACAACGGCATGTTTCGTTAGCGATTGCTTATAATGTTTGGTCCTATTATCAAATCACACAAGATCACGAGTTTTTGGCACGTTATGGTCTAGAATTACTCCTTTCAATCGCCAAGTTCTGGTTAAGCATGGCACAATTTGATCCTAAAACAAAACGGTTTAATATCAGCAACGTCATGGGTCCAGACGAATTTCACGAAGAATATCCTAATAGTGATCAACAAGGACTGACTAATAATGCCTACACCAATATGATGGTCGTTTGGCTATTTAACAGCATTACAACATTAGCAAATCAGGTTAGTGATGAACAGTTGCAAACTATCAAGCAAAAATGTGATTTTAGTTCAGTTGACCTTGATCAAATGCAACAGGTCAGTCATCAATTAAAACTAGACATCAATGAAGATGGCATTATTGGTCAATTTGAAGGTTATTTCAATTTGCCAACGCTAAACTTTGATAATTATCGCAAAAAATATGGCGATATTTCCCGACTGGATCGTATTTTAAAGTCTGAAGGTAAAACACCTGATGCCTATCAAGTAGCTAAACAAGCAGATACATTGATGGCTTATTACAATTTAGGCAGCCACCAAGTCAATCAGATTTTAAACCAGTTAGACTATCATCTACCTGCTCATTACTTCAGTCATAATTTACAATTCTATCTGGATCGAACCACTCATGGATCAACCTTGTCCAGAATTGTCTACGCTGATCTGACCCAGGCTAATGGAAATGCCGATCAATCCTGGAAACTGTTCCGGCAGGCATTATTTTCTGATTATTATGATATTCAAGGTGGTACAACCGCAGAAGGAATTCATCTTGGTGTAATGGGCGCCACCTTAGGGTTAGAAACATATACGTATGGCGGCGTCAGTTTATTAGGTGAACAGATTAGTGTTGAGCCAAAGTTACCTCGTCAATGGCAACAACTGGAATTTTCTGAACATTATCGGGGCACCAAAGTTCATTTCATCATTACTCACCATGACATTACGGTGCAAGCTGATCGAGCACTTGACTTAATGATTACCGGCCATTCCGTCTCATTAAAAGCCAAGCAACCAGTCAGCATTCAATACTAGAGAGGAGCTTTTTTATGACAGATTTCAACGAAATTAAAGGATTTTTATTTGATCTTGATGGTGTGATTACCGATACTGCCAGGTTTCATGCGCAAGCATGGCATCAACTAGCTACTACGTTAGGTGTGCAATGGACACCCTCTTTAGCAAATGGCTTAAAGGGCATCAGTCGGATGGATTCGTTAGAGATGATACTCAAGGCTGGTCATATTGAATCGAATTACTCAGAGGCAGAAAAACAACAACTGGCCACGCAAAAAAATGAGCTATATCTGCAGCTAATTGAAACTGTGACTCCCAACGATACCTTTCCAGGCATTGTTGCCTTTCTAGATGAACTACAAAAAAATGGATATCAAATGGCCATTGCGTCGGCCTCAAAGAACGCACCACTTGTTTTAAAAAAATTAGCATTAACCAATTATTTTCCTCAAATTGTTGATCCGCAAACTTTACACAAAGGAAAACCAGATCCAGAAATCTTTTTGAAAGCTGCTCAATTGCTGAAATTGCAACCTAGTCAATGTGTCGGTCTTGAAGATGCCGTTGCTGGTATTGACTCAATTAACGGTGCTGGTGAAGTTTCAATTGGTATCGGTTCTGCCCAAGTGCTTACTAAAGCTCATATGACCTTTAGTGACACAAAAAATTTAACACTCGCCAATATTCAAAAAAATTGGTAATAGTATTTTAAAAGCGCTCTGAATGCAAATATTCAGAGCGCTTTTTGTTTTTATTTCAATTTTAAATTAGATTAAAATGTTTTAAACCATTGACGATCCCATCATTCATGTTACTGGTTGTCACAAATTCTGCTTTTTGCTTCACGATTGGATTACCGTTAGCCATGGCCACTGGATGATCAACTAAATCAAACATTTCTAAATCATTTAACTGATCACCAAAGGCATAGGTAGGCAAATTTCTTAGTCGCGCAAATTTTAATAATTGCTCAATTCCAGTTTTTTTGGATACACCAGTCACCATCGTATCCAACCCACGTGGATTATTACGAACTAATGATAATTTGTTTTTAAATCGTTTTTGATATAGTTCCTCTTTTCCAAAATTAAACACAAACAAAAAATTAATTTGATGGACTTGATACCAATCGGGAAGAACACGGGCCGTCAATCCCAGTAAATTGAAATTTTCATCAGTCACTGGAGTTTCTTGACTCAAGGCAAAATTTTCATGATTAAACCAAGCGACAGGATCACCTTGTGCATTCGCAAAAGCATTAAATTCTTCAATCAATTTAGTACTAATCACTTCTGCACTTAATTTCTTACCTTCATATTCCACGTAACTGCCATTGGCACTGACAATTGAATCAATATTTGTCTGGTCCAATACATATTGAACCTCGAAGAGATTGCGTCCGGTTGAAACAACCGGTAAAATATGATTATGTTGTAATTCACTAATTGCTTGAATCACGTTGGGTGCTAGACTCTTATCATCTAACAAAAGTGTGCCATCCAAATCGAAAAAGGCAACTGCATTATACATATGTCCATCCCCTTGAATAATTTGTCTGCATTAACTTATCTAACTACTATTATAACGTGTACATAATTAAGCTGCGAACATAACGGTTTGTGAACTTATCTGGAGGCTTTTGATGTCATTAATTTCAATTATTATTCCTTGTTATAACGAACAGCCAACTGTACCATTGATCTACCAAGCACTTCTTGAGATAAAGCCCCAGGTACCCGATCAATATCAGTTTGATTACTGGTTTATTGATGATGGTTCCTCTGATGAAACGCTAGCAGCTATCAAACAACTAGCAGCTAGTGATACAAGTGTTCACTACATTTCTTTTTCTCGTAATTTTGGTAAAGAAGCTGCACTACTGGCTGGTTTACAAGCTGCTAAAGGTGATTTAGTAGCAGTGATGGACTCAGATTTACAAGATCCGCCAGCGCTACTGCCAAAAATGATTGAGTTATTGGAGCAAGATGACTATGACTGTATTGGCACACGACGTGTTGATCGTCGTGGCGAACCACCTATTCGTTCATTTTTTGCTAAGGCATTTTATCGAATTATCAATAAGATTTCTAACACAAATTTTATTTCAGGTGTTCGTGATTTTCGCTTGATGAAGCGTCAGATGGTTGACGCAATCCTTGAATTACCAGAATCAAATCGTTTTTCGAAGGGCATTTTTAGTTGGGTTGGTTTTAAAACCCTTTACCTGCCCTACGAAAATCAAGATCGAGCCGCTGGTAAAACCTCATGGTCATTTTGGCAATTATTTAACTACTCACTTGAAGGTATAGTAGATTTTTCAGAGGTCCCTCTAACAATCGCTTCATTTGTGGGCGTCGTATCAACGATCTTAGCGACAATTGCTTTGATTTTTATCGTGATTCGCGCAGCTTTATTTGGTGATCAAACTAATGGGTGGCCTTCACTAGTATCAATTATCCTTTTTATTGGCGGTATTCAACTCTTTTGCTTAGGCATCGTGGGTAAATACATCGGAAAAATTTATTTGGAAACAAAGCGACGTCCTCAATATATCGTTAAAGAGAAAAAATAACTCGTAATTTGAAAACTAATTGTAATATCATCTGAGTATTTGTATTTTAGCTTTTTGCTATATGCAAGTGCTTTTTTAGTAGTATTTTTAAACACTCTTTTGTAGTAAGATGGTATCATTGTTTATGAAAATTTAAGTAAAGAGGGGCCACTATGGTGATAATTACAGCAGGAATGATCGGCGTCGGTAAAACTACATTAACCGGCAAAATTGCTGACCACTTAGGAACACAGGCATTTTTCGAACCAGTGGGTGACAATCCGGTTCTGCCACTATATTACAAAGATCCAAAACAATATGGTTTTTTGCTACAAATCTACTTTTTAAATAAGCGTTTTGCAATGATTAAAAAAGCCTTAAACGATGATAATAACGTTTTAGACCGTTCAATCTACGAAGATGCCTTATTCACAAAAGAAAACAATGCAGAAGGCAACATTACAGATACTGAATTAGGTGTTTATCTCAACTTGTTGGATAACATGATGACGGATCTAGAACAACTACCTAAAAAAGCACCTGATTTATTAGTCTATGCTGAAACTGATTTTGATACTATTTTATATCGCATCAAAAAACGTGGTCGAGATTATGAACAATTTGATAATAATCCTGAGCTGGAAGCTTATTACCATAAAATGTGGACAGCTTATCAAGACTGGTTCAATGAATATGATGCCAGCCCAAAAATGAAAATCGATTTACAAAAGTATGATTTGGAACAAACCTCAAATGTTGATGAAGTGCTCCATCAAATCGATGTTAAACTCGCCACAATTAGAAATTCTGCTTCGCAAGCAATTTAAAATCACCTACTAATCAATCTACCTTGAGGAGATATTCTTCAGGTGGATTTTTTTGATAAAAAAATTACTAGATAGAACGTCGCCGATTACGTATAAACATTATCAAGCCAAACATTAAACCAGCACAAATAATTATTCCTATCCAAGGTATGTCATTTTTCGGTATTGGTTTGCTTTTCTTTATTGATTGTTTGGCAATCGACTTTCCTGAATTATTGCGATGACGAGGCACTTTAGCATCAATGGTAATCACTGCCTCATCGTATTGTGTTAAATTATATGAATCAATAATTTGATTGAGTTTTAAATTATAGCTTGTATCCGTGGCATAACGCCCAGTCAGAAATTTTGTGCAAGCTTGATAATTTTGACATTGAGATTTTTTTGCGGGTTTAAATTGATCTTGGGCCAATACAGTTGCGTAATCATTCAATGATGCACGATAATTTGGATATCTACGAAAATCGTCTTGAATTTCAGTAGACTTTCCGTCTCCGACATCTTCTCTGGTTTTCATAATGACCGACTGTCCCTTATAACCACCCTTCACCCCAAATAAATTATAATTTGGTTTTTGCGCCAATTCACTAGTTCCCCATGAACTTTCAAGGGCAGCCTGGGCAATCATAACTGAAGCAAATAAATCATTTTCCGCTGCTACCTGAGCTGCTTGCTTTGCAAATTGATTGATAAAACTCAGATCATCTAAGTTAACCGCCACTTTTGGAAATGCTTGGGAAGCCGTTTCCTGTTTTTTAGTTTGATTTTTTTCAAGTACCTTTGGCCTAATTTGTGGTGCTATATCTGGTTCTTTGGTCGAATATTTAACATCTTGTTGGTATTTGCTATTTTCAGAAATTGCTTCCGGTTTTTTTATGACCTGCCGTATTGTGAACTTCTCTGGTTGATTATCCACTTTATTAACTTCTTCTTTTTTCAATATTGCTATTTTATATTGATATCCGGCATGCTCAAATTTACTTTCTAAAGAACATTCTTTGTGTGTTTTCCATTCTGTTTGCGCCTTCTTAATGCCAATCAAAAATTGTTGGTAACATAAATTATATTCGTCATCATATGCACTTTGATATTCTGAATCTATTGTTTCTTCAAAAAATATTTTGACTTTATTTTTTAAAACAGCTTGTTGCGCATCATCAATGGCTTGCTTTTGAATAGTTGAGACTTCAACAACTGGTTTTGCTGCAACCGTAACACTGTCAATTAAATATCCTGCTGCCAGTATAAATAACACCATTATTTTAAATAGTTTAGTGATAAGATAATCCCCTCTCAGTTTATCCAATAATCACTAAATACGAAAAACCGTTCAAAAAATTTTTTTGAACGGTTTGGATTGAAGTCAATATTTGAGACAGGTTTTAAGAGACATTCAGAACCGCGTTTACCTTCCACAGCTCAAATAAATCATTAATCGTGATTAATAACTTATTTGAACCATGGAAAGCATTAAATCAGG
>NZ_BAAHWX010000011.1:0-45583 GCF_054784995.1 Paucilactobacillus salsurae
TCTTGACAATGTATAAACATTCGGATATACTTTGTCTTGTAAGTGAAGGAGGTACTATTATGTTGAAGGAAAAGAAAAATACGAATCCCCAGACAGCCAAATTATCTAAATGGGGCAATTCGCAAGCCGTTAGAATTCCAAAAGATATCTTAAGACAGCTTGGTATTGATGAAAATGGAACTGTAAGTATGGTAATTGATGATGATAAGTTAATAATTCAGAAACAAAAAAAAGAATCCAAATTAATGAATAGATTTCAAAACTACGATTATGTAAAATACTTAGATAGTGAAGATAGAGTATTTGAAAAGGGAAAAGCAACAGGAAGAGAAATTTGGTAAAAAAATTCATGCCATGAATGTAGATTCGTTAGTTGAATCATTCAATGGCATTGTGCAAGAGCTTAATGATAATCATGTGTTATTTAAAGTTGGAGAAGAAACCAGAGAATTATATCCTGAAGAAATTAGAAATGTGAAGTGGGTAGGCAACACAAATTATGAACATGAATCAATGTCGCAAAAAGCAAATGTTGAATTTGAAAAAGTCAAAAAATATCTGCATTAAAAACGCCCTGTGGACGTGTAACCAATAAATTAAAACTAATATTATGTATAACAAACTCCTGCCAAAAACGTGCTCCAAATCCGCACACTTTCGTTTTTTGTGTTCTATGAATGCTTTGATATCAGTGCATTTCGGCTACGGTTACACGTCGGGTAGGTTCATAGATATCAGAGTGCGGAGAAAGCCGTTTAACTTCTGAGGATTAACGTAAATAAAAGCGCGGTCACAGGGTTTGTGACCGCGCTTTTATTTGGGTTAACCGGAAGAAGTTGGCTTTCGGAGCACGTTTCAGTCGAAAAGAGAAAAGAAGAAGTTTAGCGTTAAAGAATTGGTATACTTATCGGTAAACAATTAGTTTCATAATAAGATCAAAATTGGTATACCTCATAAAATCCTAAATAAATTAACGCTAAAATTAATCACAATCTATTACAAAAAACGCAAAAATTTAGCAGCAAAAAATATACCAATTATAGTAACAAACACTGATACCAACGATAAAAGCAATAAAAATACCTATACCAAATTATTAAGAAATTCTAAAGAAAGCGTTTCCAACTTGCGCAATTTTTCTGAACTGGTTATGATGTATTCATAAACAACAAGGAGGAATCTCAAAATGGAATACGGAATTAATGTTTATCACAGAGACGAAATGGATGTATGTTACGTGGATTGGAATACACAAGAATGGTTTGGTTCAGAAGTAGAACGTGACGCACGTTTATCAGAACTTCAAGCTACTGTTGCTGAAGATCAAGCAAAGCACAGATTACATCTTGATGTAAAGACATTCTCAAAGATCGAAAAGAAGATTGCTTAATAGATCTTAATTGATTTAGCACAACCAAAAAAGACAGCCATGAGCTGTCTTTTTTAGTTTGTAATGTAACTCGTCTGAATTCGCTTTGCCAAATCATTGGTTATGCCTTGTTCATGATCATTGCCATAAAATTGGGTAATTAATTGATTGAGCATAAATTTTTTGTGTGGGGCAAACATTGAATTAGGTTGCATCACAACCTGATTACCATGAGTAACAAGATCACAGTTGGGTTAGCACCACCCAAAATTTTTAAAGTGCGTTCATTCGTTTGATCATTCATGCGGCATCGAAGCTGTTGATTTTTATCAGCTTTGAGACCGGCTGCTTGAGCAACGATTGCTGAAATTTGTTCATCAGTTAAATCATGATACGAGATTTGTTTTGGTTTTAAATTGGGGGTCTTTATCGAGGAACGATAGAGATTATCTTTAGATGTGGTATCCGTAGCTTCCGGCTGGCGATTGCTACATGCACCTAACATGATTGCTAGGACTGGCACCACTATTAAACTGCGCACCGGCATGAAAAATCCCCCCCAATTGATTTTGAATTATTATAACATGATAAGTGATAGACATGATGATTAATCGTATACGACATGTATCTATTAATCGGGTTCATTAATAATAGCATGTTACTAATGGGTCTTTAATTTATGTCAAAAATTTTTTTGTATTTCGGAGCGGAAAAACGCATTTAAAAAAATAGGGAACTAGTCGTGTGACTTTTTCCCTGTTTTGCTTTCGTTAAATAAATAAACTTGTATTACGTTGACGTGCATCACCAAGATAAGCGGCGACACCACCAAATTCAACACCATCAATTAATTCTTCTTTTTGCACACCCATTAAGTCCATACTCATTGTGCAGGCAACCATTTTTACACCAGCGTCTTGGGCTTTAGCTAGCATAGTATCCAGTTGATCAACGTTGTTTTTATGCATTAAGTTTTTGATCATTCCCCGACCAGCACCCAGCATGTTCATTTTTGATAATGGTAGTTGACTAGCACTGTGTGGGAGTGCCATATCAAACATTTTAGCGAGGCCTTTTTTGCTGACTTTCACGCCAGGCTTTTTAATAACATTTAAGCCCCAGAAGGTGAAGAACATTGTGACAGGTTGTCCCATAGCGGCTGCTCCTTGCGCAATAATTAGACTAGCAATGGCCTTATCAAAGTCCCCGTCAAAGACCACAATTGTGGTGCCTTCTTGAGTGGTATTTTGTGCCGGAGCGGCGTTACTGGTTGGCACAGCACTACTATTAGTCGCATCTGAAAGCCCCTTTTGCACAGTAGCAATTACTTTATCGCCTTCAATTTTGTTACTAATAATTGTGTTATTGGTAGCCTTGGCCCACGCATCAATATCTTTGTGGAAACCAAAATCTGAAGCAGTTACCTGAACCTGTTGACCTGCTGGTAAATCATCCATAGTCTTGCGAACTTTTAGAATGGGGCCGGGACATTGCAGGCCACATGCATCTAATTCAATGATCTTAGTACTCGGTTGGGTAGATTGAACAGAGTCAGAGGCAGAAGATAGGCTTCCAGTGGAACTAGTCGATTGCGTTTTTGGCTGTTCTAGTTCGTATTTTGCCACTTTATAGGTCTTCAAACCACCATCTAAGTTATAAGCGTCAAATCCTTTTTGAGTTAACAACCGGACAACATTATAACCACGTAATCCAGCAGCACAATAAACATAGATGGGCTGATCAGTAGGTAGTTCGTTTAAATGATTACGTAATTCGCTACGCGGAACAACGTGGGCATTTTTAATCTTAGGTTCTGCCAAAAGTTCATCAGGATTACGAACATCTAAGAAATAGGCACCTTTCTCGACGAGTTGATCCACGTCTGACCACTGAATTCGTTTAACCAAACCATCTTCAACGTCAGCAGCGATAAAACCAGCAAAGTTCACAGGATCTTTAGCTGAAGCATATGGGGGTGCATAGGCAACTTCAATGTCAGCTAATTGCGAAACTTTAGCTTTAAAATGGATAGCTGTGGAAATAATGTCAATTCGCTTAGCGACACCTTTAGTTCCGACTGCTTGGGCACCCAGAATGTCTCCATTTGAACTAAATAGAACTTTCAATTCAATTGGTGCAGCACCAGGATAATAACCGGCACTTGAATTTGGATGTAAGTGGATCGCATCGTAATCAATGTTGGCAGCTTGTAGTTGGCGTTCGTTGGCACCAGTTGCAGCTGCTGTTAAAGCAAATACTTTGGCAACTGAAGTGCTGATAACTGCTGGATTAGTCCGTTTAAGTCCCATCAAATAGTCGGCTAAGTAACGTCCTTGGCGGTTAGCGGGGCCAGCCAATGGAATTGAGGCAGACTGATTGGTGATACCGTTAGTAACAGTAGTGACGTCACCGATTGCGTAAATATGTGGTAAATTGGTTTCGAAATGACTATTAGTTGTTATAAAGCCTCTCTCATTAGTGGCAACGCCAGCGTCACTGGCTAATTGAGAGTTAGGCTTAACACCAATTGCTAGAATAACAAGATCTGTGTGAATTGATTGGCCACCATCTAAATCAAGTATTCGACCGTTATCAGAAAATCCTGCCAATTTAGTGTTCAAATGAACATCCACATCGTTTAAATTTAAATGTTCATGCAAGTACTGCGCCATTTCAAAGTCTAAATTAGGCATGACTTGTGGTGAGGCTTCTACTAAGGAAACATTTAGTCCGCGATCACGTAGATTTTCGACCATTTCTAATCCGATAAAACCACCACCAATCACAGTTACATGAGTTGGATGGTTGGTTTCAATGAAGCTCGTAATTTGATCTACATCAGGTACAGTACGGACGGTAAAAACATTGTCAGCATCCGTTAGGCCAGGGAAATTAGGAACAATCGGTGTGGCACCAGTTGACAGAATTAAGTTATCATAATTTTCAGTAATAATACCGTCTGGGGTATCTATTGTAATCGCTTTCAAATCTGAATCGATTTTAGTAACGGTACTATTCAACCGAACATCGATAGCAAAGTCAGTTTGCATATCTTCTGGACTCGAAACAAACAAGCTGTCGCGTTCCTTAATCGTTTGACCAACGTAGTAAGGCAAACCGCAATTAGCAAATGAAATATATGGTCCTGCTTCAATCATCACAATCTGGGCATCTTCATTTAAACGACGCAGACGAGTGGCAACAGAAGCACCTCCAGCAACACCACCAACAATAATAAACTTTTCAGACATGGTTTTTCCTCCTGTTTGTGAAAAATATCATTTGATGAAGTTATTGTATACACTATGGGGTATTGTGTCAATATATTGAATTTATACCTACTGTATAGGAATAATCCAATTCTTTGACATGTATACCCATACCCGGTATACTTAAATTACAAAATTAAAGTAGGTGTTAGATATGAGTGTAAAAACAATTAATGATGCAACATTTAATCAAGAAACAGAAAAAGGCTTAGTGGTCGTGGACTTCAATGCTATCTGGTGTCCACCATGTAAGATGATGAACCCAATTCTTGAAAAAATGTCAGATGAATTGGCTGGACAAGTTGATTTTAAAGCTATTGACGTTGACGAAAACCAACAAGTGGCTTCACAAATGCAAGTTCAAGGAATTCCAACTTTTGTTGTTAAAAAAGATGGTCAAGTGGTTGACCGCATTGTAGGGTACACGCCCGAACCTGTTTTTAAGGCCCGAATTGCACAACATATGAACTAACATTCGTGGTATATTAAGATAAATTAGATTGTAAGGGGGCCTCACTGATGGCTTGTGATCCTAAAATGATTAATCGATTAAAGCGTGCTGAAGGCCAGCTTCGTGGTATCCAAGCCATGATGGAAGATGGCCGCGACTGTGCTGAGGTAGTCAACCAACTTAGTGCTGTAGAAGCGAGCGTGAAACGAGTAATGGGCATGATTATTGCTGAAAACATTACTCAAAAGCTAGCAGATGAACCTGATGAAAACGTGAAGTCTTCATTAGAGTTGATTCAAAAGCTCTAAAATTATTTAAATCCTAAAGCCACCATTTTCAACATGAGAAAATGGTGGCTTTTTATGATTAGGTTTGTTGAGCAAAATATGATAAAATTTTTTTCAATGATTAATTAAAAGTGAGGAGACAAAGATGCCATTATTAGCACTAATTATTGATGCCATGGCGTTTGGTATTTATTATTTACAGGCCCAAACACCAACGACAGGTATGTTTATGATAGGATTGATCGCCCAGATTGTCCTTGCCATTATTTCTTTAGTCATTATGGTAAGCTACCAAGGCCGACGAAAGCAAAAACATGATTACACCTTAAAGGGCTACCGTTATTTAACAATTCGTTTTGCCATCATTTTATTTTCATTCATCATTAACGCGCTTATGGTCTTTTTGTACGTGCTAAATTTAATGGGCAATCACGTTGTCTTTCCGGCACTTGGTTAATAAACTGGAGGAGTTTTCATGAAAAACAAAATTATTAATGCATTATCCTATTTATCGATTACCTTTGCCCCATTGTTATTCCCACTAATCGTATGGATCTTCGCAGGTGACGAAGATTTAACCCATCATGCTAAACGGGCATTTGGACTTCATTTGCTACCGGTAGTGTTAACCGTGATCGCGCTAATCGTCATTGGCGCCACTGGCTTAACAACCAATGACATTTTCAGCACGGGGGCCGTGAGTGCGCTGTTATTCTCAGTAGTCGGCCTTATCGACTTAATTTGTTATATTTACAATTTAGTTTATGGGATCAAAATATTAGTGAGTTAGAAAAAGCGGTGGGTGACCACCGCTTTTTTGTATTCTTTTGCTTTCATTAGGACTCGACTGTTGGCCCTATCGTTACAATTAAAAGTGTAGTAAACTTAATATATTAGAAAGGAGTGCACAAGCATGCCACACAAAATCATGACCATCTTTGGGACTCGTCCCGGTGCAATTAAAATGGCACCAATCATTAAGGCCATGCGTAAACAACCTGACCAATTTGAACCAACCGTAGTTGTGACGGCACAGCATCGTAAACTCCTAGATCAAGTTTTAAATTATTTCAAAATCGATCCTGATTTTGATCTGAATATCATGCAACCACATCAAAGTTTGACTGATCGCATGAGTCAGTTGCTACATCACTTGGATAACGTGGTCAATGCAGCTCAGCCTGAAATGATTTTGGTCATTGGGGATGCAGCGACGACTTTAGCAGCCAGTCTGACAGCCTATTACCATAAAATTCCAATTGGCCACGTTGAAGCGGGTTTGCGTACCTATGACAAGTACGCACCGTTTCCTGAAGAAGGGACGCGGCAAATGACTGATGTGCTGAGTGACTTGTACTTTGCGCCAACACGGCTGAGCAAGAACAATTTGCTAGCTGAAAATCGACCAGAAAGTCGCATTTTTGTGACAGGGAATACGTCTGTGGATGCATTGCAAGATACTGTGCAACGCGATTATCATCATCCAGTGTTAGATGAGATTGATCCATACCACAAGATCATTTTACTCACGATGCAACGACGTGAGAATTTGGGAAAACCCTTAGAACGCGTTTTTCATGCCGTTCGTGACATTGTGGAAACTAATCCGAATGTTGAGTTGATTTATCCCGTCCATCCAAATCCGGATATTGAGCAGTTAGCACATGATTTACTCGATAATCGTGAGCGGATCCATCTGGTTGAACCGTTAGATGTACTTGATTTTCATAATTTTGCTGCGCGTAGCTACTTTATTATGACGGATTCTGGCGGGGTACAGGAAGAAGCGCCTTCGTTGAATAAACCTGTACTAGTTTTGCGTAATGAAACGGAACGGCCTGAAGGATTAAGTGCTGGCACCATTAAGTTGGTGGGAACCTACCCTGAAAAGATTCAACAAGCCGCGTTTGAATTGTTGAATGAGCCTCGCGAATATAAAAAAATGGCGCATGCAGATAATCCTTTTGGGGATGGGCATGCGGCTGAGCGAATTTTGGAGATTGTATTAGAATATTTGGAAAAATAAAAAAGTCAAAGCTTAAATGCTTTGGCTTTATTTGTTAACGGTTTTAAAAATGTACCATTTAGAAAAGACGTAATTCACAATAATTACCAGAATATTATCAATTAGCTTTACTAACATCTCGTTTTGATGCATCAACGTAATTCCGACGTAGAGAATGATAATGTCTAGCACCAACGTTAAAGCTCTAAAGAAGTAAAATTCAACAAATTCAATCAAGAAAGCTTTGACGGTTGTATAGTGGGAGGCAAATACCCACACTTTATTGGTTAAATATGCGACCAATACGGACAAAAACCAGGCAATTACGTTAGCCAGTTGATAATTCCAATGCAAGTGCGTTAACAACCAGAAAACACCTAAGTTCACTAGGGTCGTGACACCACCAAAAAAGGCATAGGCGATTAATGACTGATATTTCTTAAATAATTTAATCATCGAAACCCTCTCTTAAGCTTGTGCTTTATCAACTAATTGCTTAGTAAATGTTTCTAGTGTTTTAATGTCGTCATTATCAGGTTCTAAGTCAATTTTTACGGGTGCAGCACCAGCAGTGGCATGTGACTTATCGAATGCTTCTGCGAATTTATCTACAGCGATGCAATAATCATCAAGGTAGAAAGTATCACCTGAACCAGCGACACCGTAAATTTTGCCATTGAGGTCGGCTTCTTGTAAATCATCATAGAAGTCGAGGCCTTCTTCAGGCAGTGCGCCTTCATCATAGGTGTAGGGACAAACCACACAAATATCAACGTCATTAAAGTCACTGACATCAGCTTGGGTAATTTCAACTTTTTCGACATCGACATCTAAATCTTCGAACGCTTCAGTGATAATATCAGCGACGTCTTCATTATTACCAGTAATGGTAGCAAAGACAACTAATGCACTTGCCATAATTGGTTCCTTCTTCCTTGTAAATTCAACATATGTCAGTATAGCAGATAACCGTGACGTAAAAAAGAAAATGAGCAACTAAATTCAGTTGCTCAAAGTTATGCGCTTAATTACCGGCATTTGGATCATTGTTAACTTTATTATTGTTGCTATCATTGGGGTCATTTTGCATCATGTTTTGTGTACTGCTACTAGAACTAGAATCACTACCAGCATTAGGATCATTATTGACTTTATTGTTATCACTATCTTTAGGATCATTTTGCATCATATTTTTATTTGACGAACTTGTTTTTGAAGATTGCGAACTTTTAACACTACTTGATGAACTGTCTTTGTTGGAAGAATCGCTGGAAGCACAGCCGGCTAATGTGACGATTGCAACCAATAAGCTGAATACCCCAAGAGTTTTTTTCATACCCAATCACCTCATAATTTGATTAACTAATGGTAGTATAGCAGATAAAAAAATTGTAAAAAAGAAGAGCCTCATTACGAGGCTCTTTCATGCTATTAATTCAAATTATTACCAGCATTTGGATCATTATTTACTTTTTCGTTGTAGCTGTCACTGGGATCATTTTGCATCATGTTTTGATATTGGCGTTTAACAGAAGAACTTGAACTGGTTGTTGTCTTTTGTTCAATGTGAGAGGCCGCATTAGGGTCATTGTTAACCTTGTTGTTCACACTGTCAGTAGGATCATTTTGCATCATATTTTGTGATTCTGTGTAGGTTGGTTCAGTTGCGACACGATTACTTGATTGACTTGTGGTACTTGAACTGGAGACAGTTGTCTGTGAATTAGTTTTGTGAGATGGTGTCGTAAGAGAACTGCTGGTAGAGGACGTATGATTTGTAGCAACACCATGTGAGGTATTGCCAGATACGCAACCCGCGAGTGTTAAAGTTGAAGCTACCGTAATTAGAATTTGAATGAATTTTTTCATAATCATAACCCCATTTCCAGAAATGAAATGTTTTTGTAACATTTCTTCAACTCTTATTATAGCCCATTAATAAGAGCGTGAGCCAATAAATCGCATTCTTAATAATCATTTAAATTACATAAATGTTACAAAATGAACGAGAAGTTATTCCTGAAATTAAAGAGTATAATATGACTTGATTAAGTCAAGGTTAAAAGAAAGGGACAGATATGATTAGTTTAAAATCGCCTCGTGAAATTGAAGAAATGAAAAAATCCGGTGCCATTTTAGCTGGCATGCACATTGGATTACGTGATCTGATTAAGCCAGGTATCTCAAGCTGGGAAATTGAAGGATTTGGCCGACACTATATTGAAAGTCATGGTGCTATCGCTGAACAAATTGGATTTGAAGGATACAAATATGCCACCTGTGTCAGTATTAATGATGAAATTTGTCATGGCTTTCCACGCAAAAAATTAATGTTAAAAAACGGTGATCTGGTTAAAGTGGATACTGTTGTTAATTTGGATGGCGCTATGAGTGATTCTTGCTGGAGTTATGTAGTTGGTGAAGCAACGCCGGAAGTGACCAAATTGATGGACGTTACGAAAAAGGCACTGTATTTGGGAATTGATCAAGCGGTGATTGGCAACCGAATTGGTGATATTGGTGCCGCTATTCAAGACTATGTGGAAGTCAAAAATGGCTACGGAGATGTTCGTGAATTTATTGGCCATGGTATCGGACCCACAATGCATGAAGATCCAGCCGTGCCACATTATGGTGAGGCCGGTCATGGTATTCGGCTGCGAGAGGGTATGACGATAACGATTGAGCCAATGGTTAATATTGGCACCTGGAAAGCAGATACCAGCGATCCAAGTGGCTGGCTTGCTAAAACCGCGGATGGTAGTTTGAGTTGCCAGTATGAACACACGATTGCGATTACCAAAAATGGACCACAAATTTTAACGTCTCAAGATCCAGAATTTGATCAGAAATATTTATTTTAAAAAGAAACGGCCTTTGTGAAAAGACCGTTTTTATGCTGTTTCAAGAATAATTTGTTCTCAAATTCAACTATCGTGTATAATTACTGTTATTAAAAATCAATGGAGAAAGGCGAAATGATGATGCGGTCCGTATTTAATAAAGTGATGACGTTCTTTAAAGTCTTCTTTAAGCACTACGGAATGGCGCAGGTTTCTACCTCGGCCATTGTTTTAGCGTACTATTCATTATTGTCGATTTTCCCGGCTGTCATCGTAATTGGAAACTTGTTACCACTTGTTGGTTTAAGTGCGAAAACGGTTCTAAATTATTTGGAAACAGCGTTTCCTGAGTCAGTGTATAATTTTATTCAACCATTAATTTATGATTTTTTAAAAAATGGAAATGGTGGTTTGTTGTCTATTGGTGCCTTGGTGACATTGTGGTCAACTAGTCAGGCCGTCGCAGCTTTTCAACGAAGTGTAAACCATGCCTACGGGGTGGCTGAAAATCAAAATCCGATTGTTAACCGAGTGGTTTCTTTTTTGTGGATGGTCGTAGTGATTGCAATTATGGCCGTCATTATCATTTTCTTTAGTGTTGGACAGCTGTTACTAGTGCAATTGCGCAAATATATTAATATTGATATGAGTCTGATCCATTTAGTTGAATCGATTAAATGGCCAGTCACGTTTTTCGGACTATTTATTTTGTTGAGTCTGTTGTATTATTTTGTGCCTAATGCACGTGTTAAGTGGCGCTATGTAGTGTTGGGTTCATTATTGTCGACGTTATTATGGATGTTATTGTCATCAGTATTTTCGATTTATACGCATTTATTTGCCAGAACAGTGAATTCGTATAAGACGATTGGAATTTTTATTGTGCTGATGATCTGGCTTGATTTGTCGGGGATGATTGTCATGATTGGAGCCACATTAAATGCAACTGTTCAATATTTGATGGAGGGTAAGATTGATGAGAAACCTCGTCCACTTGAACACGTGATTCGTCGCATGCGGAGACGAAATAAAAACACCCCACAACAGTGAGGTGTTCCATCATTAGGCTGTAGGCTTTTCAGTAGTTGTGAAAACAGGTGTTACAGTTGTTTCAACGTATTTAGCTGAAACAGGTTGTTCATAGATCTTTTCATCATTTGCAACAAACAAGTCTAAATCAGATAGTTGTTGCATTGCCTTTTTGATGGTAGAAGGATCCAAGTTGTCGTTAGCATAGGCTAATTTCAATGTGTGGCTTTTACCAAGTGAACCTTTGAATGTTAAATTAAGTGACTTCATTAAAACGATTTCCTTTCTGTATTGAAAATTACTTAGGGTCAAGTTGATGTGAAACGCTCACTACGGCATTATCGAAGTGATCGCCTGAGATGGTTTCTAAAAAGTTACCTAAACCTGCGATTTGTTCATCACTCGCATTTTCAATTGCGTGGCTGAATGTGCGAATAACACCTTTTTCATGTCCTTCACCAATCATCATCAATTGTACTTTGGCATTCGTAAATGTTTTAATCATCGTTACAGCTCCCTTATTTGTTATTGGTAAGTGCGGCCGCCTTACATGAATAGAAACGAAATAGGGATTGAAAAGTAAACTACAAAGTTTGAATTATTTAAGGAGTCATTAATGGCAGGAAAAATCACTAAAATTGAAACCCAGAAGCGTGCAGGACGTTACAATGTTTATTTAAATGATAAATATGCTTTTGCTGTCAGTGAAGAAGTACTGATTCGTTATCGTTTGGCAAAGGGGTTAGAAATTGATGCTGACCTCGAAAAAGAAATAGTTGCTAGCGATGATGTATCAAAACTATATTCACGTTCACTGGACTACTTATCTCATCAACTTAGAGCAGAAAGTGAAGTTCGTGAGAAATTAAGTGGGATTAGTGAAAGTCAAAATGCCATTGATGAGGTTATTCAACGGTTGATTGATGAAAAACTGATTGATGATCAGAATTATGCAGACAGTTATGTACGTACGATGATGTTGACTTCTGATAAGGGGCCTGGTGTGATTAGAAGAAATTTGAAGGGTAAAAAAATTTCTGATCAGATTATTGAAGATTCACTTGTGCAGTTTACGGATGATCAATTGAAAGAAAATGCTAGTAAGTTGGCTGAGAAACAATTTAAGCACTATCATAATCAACCTTTTAAGATGCGCATTCAAAAAGTTCGACAATCTTTGATGGTTAAGGGATTTAGTACTGATTTAATTAATAGTGTTTTTGATGATCTAGATTTTGATGAGAATCAGGACGATGAACAGCAAAATTTGGAGAATACTGCCCGAAAGATCTGGCAAAAAAATCGTAAGTATGACCAAAAAGAGCGAATTTTTAGGACAAAAAAATCACTCTTTCAAAAAGGCTTTGATAGTAGTGATGTTAATAATTGGATTGAAAATGTTCCGAAGTAAAGATAATGATGAAAAAATTATCTTTTTAAATTGTAGGTTTGCTGATATGATATAGGTCGAAGTCTTTTTACTCAATGAAGGAAAAACGGAATGAAAAAATTATCAATAATTGTACCTTGTTACAATGAACAGGAAACCGTTCCTATTTTTTTTAGAACGGTACAAGATATAATTTCAAAAACAAATTTTGCGGAACCTGAATACCTGTTTATCGATGATGGATCCAGCGATGATACTTTGGCAGAGCTTAGAGAGTTGAATAAACAGCATGAATGTGCGCATTTCTTATCGTTTTCAAGAAACTTCGGAAAAGAAGCGGCTCTTTTTGCTGGTCTAGAAGCTGCAACAGGAGATTTTGTGGTTGTGATGGATGTAGATCTGCAAGATCCCCCGGATCTGTTACCGGAGATGTACGAAATTCTCAATGATACGGATTATGATTGTGTTGGCACGAGAAGAGTTAATAGGAATGGTGAGCCACCAATTAGATCTTTTTTTGCCAATGCATTTTATAAAATCATCAATCGAATTTCCAGTACTAATATTGTAAATGGTGCTAGAGATTATCGGATGATGACCAGACAAATGACAGACGCAATTTTGAAAATGCGAGAGTACAATCGTTTCTCTAAAGGTATTTTCAGTTGGGTTGGATTTAAAACAAAGTACATTGAGTTTAAAAATGTGGAAAGAGTTGCAGGAACTACCAGTTGGTCTTTTTGGCAATTATTTAAATATTCAATTGATGGAATTACTGATTTTTCAGAATTCCCATTATCATTAGCGTCTTGGACAGGCGTAGCGTCATGTTTAATTGCTTTTTTTGGAGTTATTTTTATCATTTTAAGGGTTATACTGATTCCTGCTAGCAGTGTATCTGGGTGGGCATCATTGGTATGTGTCTTGCTTTTCTTTGGGGGATTACAATTACTTTGCTTGGGGATAATCGGCAAATATGTTGGTAAAATTTATCTACAGAGCAAAGATAGACCCATTTATTTGGTTAAAGAAAAAAAATAAAATTTAGAGGAAGCTAAATTGGGAAAAACAAATTCATTCATTCGTTTCTCGTTGTGGATATTGCTAATTACATTAGTAGTTATTTCTCCGCAATTATATAATCACTCACTCATACTAGGCGGTGATTCACTATTCCACATGAATAGATTTTATGATACTGCAATGCAAATCAAAACGGGAAACTTTAATTATTTTCAATCAAATTATGGATTTAATCAGTCAGGACGTATAATAAATGCCTTATATGGTCCCGTAGTGGCTTACTTAAATGGGGGGTTACTGTGGATACTGAGAAGTTGGTTCAAATTTCAAATTATTTCAAGTATATTAGTCTACTATATTGCTGGAATTTCGATGTACTCACTTTTGAAAAGTGCTAAGTTGCCTGAATGGGAGTCAAGGATAGGATCTATTTTATATTTACTAACGCCGATAATTACTTCATGGGGAACAAATCAAAATTTTAATGCATTCGGAGCGGCACTTATGCCGCTAATATTCATACCAGCATTTCGTATGCTTTCAGACAATTCACAATTGATACCTTCGTATATATTTGCAGCTTTTGTATCACTATTAATTCAGACACATATTTTGAGTGCAATCATTGGCATTTCAGCATTAGTGCCATTTGTCATTGCTGGATTGTATTTCAGAAAGAACAAACTTTCGTTTTTTTTATATTTGCTTAAGGCCGTTTTGCTTACTTGCCTATTAACATTAAATATTACTATTGTAATGCTAAATTTAATGAAAAAGAACAACTTGATGATTACATTTCCTAATAAAGTTATGGATGTAACGGCTATGAAGTTTTCCATGGGTTTAAGTGGATTTTCTGATTTTGGTTTTTGGTTTAGCTTATTATTTATAATTATAATTGTCTTGGTATTTATTTTATGGAAGCAATTAACTTTTGAACTGAAATTAGTTTTTACAGTTGGATTTTTCTATCTGTGGATCTCGAGTACTCTTTTCCCATGGCGAATAGTTGAAAATAGAATTCAGAGTTTACAATCTTATTTACAATACCCACAAAGATTTGCTGTGATTTCATACGTATTAATTATTTTTGGATTGTTTTATTTAATATCAGAAAATGAAAAACTTAAAAAAGAAAATCATTTTTTTGAAAAAATTGCTGTTATAATACTCAGTTGTTTTACAGTGGGAGCTATTTTTTCTGAAAATGAAAATTATAGAGTTGAATCAAGTTACTGGATGAGTAAACGTGTGGTCACTAAAAATGCAGGCAATGCTGTTCAAATCAACTCTAACAATCCAAATAAAATAAGAACAGCTTTTTTTAGTCCTCAATTAAATAAAGGACTTAAATTTTTGGAAAAGCCGACACCAGACTACTTACCAACTAATAAAAAGGTAACAATAGCGACCTATGATAAATTTAATCCTTATGGCAAATATTCAAAGCAAATATTAAATAATAAGGCAAAATTTAGAAAGACAGTTTTAAAAAACGCTATTGAAATATCTTGGACGGGAACATCAAAACAAACAGTGCCCGTAATTATTTACCATAATACTAATGTAAAATTAAATGGCAAAAATGTTAAAAACAGCCAATTGCATTTAACAAGCATTGGATCACCCCAAATTTCTGGAGATAAAAATAAAAATATGATTGTTTTGAAATTTAGGACTCCTCAAGTCATAAAGTATGCAATCATCGTTTCTTTTCTTTCGTGGTTCTTTATAGTTATACTAATTTTTATCTATTTAGTTAAATTGATGTCAATCCATAAAAAAGCTATTTTAAGAAATTATTGATTTCAAAATACAACTAAATATCAATTAAAACATATTATTAATTAAAGGTTATGAAATGGTCATAAAAATGTATCATTAGATTTGAATTATTTGTAAACTTGTAGTTGCTTGAAAAAGAGTAAGACATTAATATTAAATTTGAGTTAAAACGTGAAAAAAAAAAAAAGATTAAAACAAGAAAGTGTATACTTTTTTGTTGAAAGTGCAAAAACGTTGGTTTATTTAAATCTGATTAATGAAAATAACTTTTTTATGAGATATATTTTTGATAATATGAATTAAGAAAAAATAGTTGAAGTATTGTTGCGTTAACTAATTCGAAAATTTCATTAACATTTAATACGTAATTAAGAAATGAGAAAAAATGAAGAAAAAAACATATCTAATTTTTAAAAGGATCATTGATATTTTTGTATCTGTAATTGCCTTAGTTGTATTGAGTCCAGTGTTTCTAGTTATTTGGATTCTTGATCAATTCGGTTCAAATAAGGGCCCTTTAATTTTTAAGCAGTTAAGAATTGGAAAAAAAGGTCAAAAGTTTCATATTTATAAATTTAGATCTATGGTAGTGGATGCAGATATTGTTCTAAAGAATGATAAAGTTCTGTATCAAAAATATGTTAAAAATAATTATAAATTAGAACCACATGAAGATCCGCGAATTACAAAGCTTGGTTTTTGGTTACGAAAAACTTCAGTCGATGAAATACCACAATTTGTAAATATATTAGTTGGCGAAATGGCTTTGGTTGGGCCTCGACCAGTTGTTGAAGAAGAGCTGAAGGAATATGGCGACAAAGTAGATAAATTGTTGTCGGTTAAGCCAGGTGCTATGGGATATTGGCAAGCAAGTGGAAGAAGTAATATTGGTTACCCAGAAAGATGCGATATTGAGTTGTTTTATGTTGAACATGCGTCTTTTCTTTTTGATTGTAAAATAGTTTTTAAAAATCTAGTTAGTATTGTAAAATCCGAAGGAGCGTACTAAGGCATGGAAGATAATTTGAATGTTGTTGATTTGGTTAAAGTGATTTTAAAAAACTTTTGGTTAATTATTATTTTTGTTGTTGTCGGGTCGGCAGGCGCTTATGGATATTCTAAGTGGCAGAATAAAAATGTGGTATATGAGGCGAAAAGGCAAGTTGTAATCTACCACAATAACACTGATCAACAGGGACAATATGGCCAGTATACACGCGATATTGGGATGATGAAAACCTACCGAACTATTGCTAATAATGAATTAATATATAGACGGGTAGCCACACAGCTCAAACAGGAGGGCAAGTACAAACTGTCCAGCAAAGAAATACAAAATAAGGTTAAAGCTTCCGTTAAGGATCAGACGACAATTCTTACTTTTACAGCAAATGACTCGAATCCTAAGCTTGCACAGACTTTAGCTAACAAAACAGCGGAAAGTTATAAAACTATTGCGCCGAAAGTAATTAATATTGGTCAAGTAAAATTGCTTGCTAGTGCGAAGAATAGTGATATAACTTCTGCCAATGGTGTTTCAACGAAGAAATACACACTGCTTGGTTTTATTTTTGGTGCCGTCTTAGGTATTCTTGTTGCGTGGATGAAAGACATCTTTATTTTGAAAAAAGTTTAGATTGGGGCAAAAAATTTTGAATATTAAGATTTTGGTAGCGGCACACAAGAATTATGAAATGCCGAAAGATAAAGATTTATATTTACCTGTTTTTGTCGGTAAGGATTTACATCCTAAGTCTACACTGAAGTTTCAAGGGGACAATGAAGGCGAAAATATATCCAAAAAAAACCGTAATTTTAACGAATTGACGGCTATTTATTGGGCTTGGAAAAACTTAGATGCTGATGCTATTGGACTTGTACATTATCGAAGATATTTAAGTTTAAAACACAGCAAAAATATTGATACGATTTTAGATAAAGAGGAAGTTGAAACATTACTTCAACAAAGTGATATTATTTTACCCAAAAAAAGAAAATATTACATTGAAACTAATTATTCGCACTATGAGCATGCACATCATATTAGGCCACTCAATGAAACTAGAAATATTATTGCCTCTGACTATCCCGAATATATAAAATCGTTTGATGACGTTATGAATCAAACCTCTGCACATATGTTTAATATGTTTGTTATGAAGAAAAAAGAATTTGATGAATATTGTACGTGGCTGTTTGATATTTTATTCAAATTAGAAAAAAAAATTGATATCACTGATTACAATACTTATGAAAGTCGGGTATTTGGATTTGTCAGTGAACGACTATTAGATGTTTGGATTAATACAAAAAATTATTCGTATCAAGAAGTTAATTTTGTTTTCATGGAAAGGCAAAATTGGTTTAAAAAGGGATTCAAATTTTTGTGGAGAAAATTTGTGTAATAAGAAATAGTGAGTTTGGAGGAAAAACTCTTGGGATTTTGGTTAATACCTTTGTCAATGTTAGAAAAAAGATATTTTGTTGATAGTATTGCTATAGTTCCAATGATAGCTTTTGCTTTTTTTTGCATGTATGAAATATTTACAAGAAAAGAAAAAATAAACGATATAACTGTTAATTCTAATGTTGTCATTTTTGCTGTTACTGCTATACTTGCTCAAACCTTTATTATTCTATTTTCATATAAAAGAGTTATGAATGCAGCGGGTAGCCCAGATATTCTACATGGAACTTTGGGCTGGTACATAATTGTGTTAGCATTTCTTATTGATTATTTTGTTGTCAGCTTTTGCATTAAAGATGAGAGGCAAATGAAGCTTTTTTTTAAAGGTATGTATATTTGTCTGATTATTTTTTCGGTATTTGTTTTAATTCCACAACTAATATCGGTGACAACGAGTCATGGTGATAGGGTTGTTAATTTTATTGCCAAACTATTCGAAGAAAGACATAAAGATAGAAATGATTTTTATTGGGCGGGTAGTTACACTGTGACGATTGGCCGGATGAATGGATTTTGTCCTGAAGCCTCTTTTTTGGCAGCACAATTAGGCATAGTTTTTATTCCACCGATTGTTGCGGGAATTAAAAATAATTACAGTATGATTTTCCAAAAAGAATGTCATAATAATTTTCTTAACTGGTTGATGTTATCTGGGTTGTTCTTATTTTTAATATTTGCTAAGACAAGTACTGGATTTTTAGTAATTGCGCTTACTTGTTTAATATTATTTCTTTCCTCTAATTTAAGACATAAAGTAGCCTACATCATTGCCGCATTCTTTTTATTAATTATACTAGCAGGGATGTTCTACCAATTTGATTCTTTGCGTAGTATATTAATGGACTATGTCCTGAAAAAACAGGGGACCTCGAATAGATTAGGTGGAACGATTGGGCTAATATACACATTTTTACAACATCCAATTTTTGGAGTTGGAAATGGATACCAAAGCTACTATTTGCTTGATTTGGTGCCTAAGTCTACAACTCATAATGCGGAATTTTTAAATACATTTGTTAAACATGGGTATCCAGCTCAAAGTAAGTTGTTTGGTTTTTTTGCTAACTACGGCTTAATTATTACCTTACCAGTGATTTATTACATTATAAAAAAATTGAGACTAAGTTTTTTTATTGCTTCAAAAGTAAAAAAAGAAAATAATAGGTTTTATGCAACTGTTTTGGATAGCTTTCATTATTTTGTTGTAATGTATGCTATATTAAGTTTACTGTCATTCACGTGGAATGAAACATATTACGTAGTGATGTTCATGTTTTATGTTGTTTCATTAAAAATTATGAAGAACAAAGAAACAGAGTTAGGAGAATAATATGACTAAGTTTGATTATTTGGTAGTCGGGGCTGGACTCTTTGGTGCAACTTTTGCATTTGAAGCGGCGAAAAGAGGCAAAAAAGTTAAAGTTATTGAAAAACGCGATCATGTCGCTGGAAATATTTATACAAAAGAAATTGATGGTATTCAGGTGCATGAATATGGCGCACACATTTTTCATACATCAAACAAAGAGATTTGGAACTATGTCCAGCAATTTGCAGAGTTTAATCGATATACTAATAGTCCTATTGCAAACTATAAGGGCGAGATCTACAATATGCCCTTTAATATGAACACTTTCAATAAAATGTGGGGCGTAACAACCCCCGATGAAGCAATGGCAAAAATTGACGACCAACGAAAGGAAATGAATGGTAAGACACCAAGTAACCTTGAAGAACAGGCGATTTCTTTAATAGGCCGGGATATTTATGAAAAGTTAGTTAAAGGCTATACTGAAAAGCAATGGGGCCAAAAAGCTACTGAATTACCAGCCTTTATTATTAGAAGACTTCCAGTTAGACTAACATACGATAATAATTATTTTAACGACACTTACCAAGGAATACCCATCGGTGGTTATACACAGATTGTTGAAAAAATGTTGAGTAGTGACCTGATTGATGTCGAAACTGGTGTAGATTTTTATGAGAAAAAAGATGAATATCTTAAAAATTACCCAAAAATTATTTTTACGGGAATGATTGATCAATATTTTAACTATCAACTTGGTGAACTTGAATATCGAAGCTTAAAATTTGAGACTGAAGAGTTGAACATCGATAATTATCAAGGAAATGCTGTGGTAAACTATACGGATGCAGAAACTCCTTTTACAAGAATTATTGAACATAAGTTTTTTGAGTTTGGAAAGGGAGATAAGAACAAGACAATCGTTACTCGCGAGTACCCTGTAACTTGGCATCGTGGAGATGAACCATATTATCCAGTAAATAATACTAAAAACAATGAATTATATAAACAGTATAAAGCATTGTCAAAATCTGAACCAAATGTTGTTTTCGGTGGGAGATTAGGACAATACCGTTATTATGATATGCATCAAGTTATCCATGCAGCATTGACCACTGTGTCTCAGGAGTTTAAAGAAAAATAATTATGAAGATTATTAAGAATTACATTTATAATATGGGATATCAAATATTACTGTTATTAGCCCCGTTAGTAACAGTTCCATATGTATCTCGAGTATTAGGTGCAGGTGGTGTTGGTATAAATGATTATACAAACGCTACTGTTACCTTTTTTCTTTTATTTGGACAAATTGGTGTTTTGACCTATGGAAATAGAGAAATAGCTTACCATCGAGATAATAAATTCGAAAGATCTAAGATCTTTTGGGAAATAATCATAATGCAAATAATAACAGTAAGTATGTCATATGCTGTATTTCTTGGATTTGTTTGGAAATTTAGTCAATCTTATCAATGGTTTTTTCTAGTTCAGTCACTGTTAATAGTCGCAGGAGCTTTTGATATCTCTTGGTATTTTATGGGAATGGAAGATTTTCAAAAAACTGTTACAAGAAATATGTTGGTAAAACTTATTTCAATTGGACTTATTTTTGCGTTTGTAAAAACCCGTGATGATGTTTGGAAATATATTTTAATTCTTTCAAGCTCGCAATTAATTGGAAATATTACTTTATGGCCATATTTAAAAAATAGCGTTAAATTTGTACCATTAAAAATATTGAGACCTTTTTCTCACTTTAATCCTGCGTTACTATTGTTTATTCCAACTATTACAACACAAGTATACTTAGTAGTGAATAAGATCATGTTGCGATTTATGGACCCTACTCATACTGTGGCTGTTGGTCTGTTTAGCCAGTCTGATAAAATTATTAAGTTAGTACTAGCTATAGTAACTGCAACCGGCACAGTAATGCTCCCTCACATCGCACACAAATTTGCAGCAGGTGATGTTAAGGGAATTCGACAAAGCTTGTATAATTCTTTTGATTTCGTTTCGGCATTATCAATACCCATGATGTTTGGAATAGCTGCAATTGCACAAAGATTTGCTCCTTGGTTTTTAGGAGCAGAATTTTATGATAGTGGCAAGATTATGATGATTGAAGCACCTGTGATTGTATTGATTGCTTGGAGCAATGTGACGGGTACACAGTATTTAATGCCTGTTAATCGCGTAAAAGAGTATACAATTTCTGTTACAATAGGTGCAGTTGTTAACATTATTTTGAATCTTTTCTTCATTGAAGTGTTCAGTGCGAAGGGTGCAGCGTTAGCCACAACACTATCTGAGTTTGCTGTTACAGCCTTTCAAGTTTACTGTATCAAAACCACAATTAGAAGACGTCAACTATTTAAGAGTACATGGAAGTACATGATTAGCGGTTTAGTGATGTTTATTGTGGTATATCGCTTAAATCAAATTATGCATATGAACATTATTAATTTACTAATTCAATGCTTTATTGGATTTTTAATTTACTCAGTTGGTGTTATTTTTACAAAGGCTCCTATTGTTAATCAAGCACAAAATTTATTTAAGAAAAAGATTTCACATTAAAAAATTTATGGATATAACATTAGTTTGAACTTGAAGGGATTGATACAACATGACAAATGTAATAACTTATGGAACTTTTGACCTCTTGCATAAGGGCCATGTGAGACTTTTAGAGCGAGCTGCTAAGCTGGGAGACCATTTAACTGTGGGCCTTTCTTCAGACGAATTTAATGCAATAAAAGGGAAAAAAGCATATACGACATATGAGGATAGAAAATATATACTCGAAGCAATTAAATACGTTGACGAAGTAATTCCTGAGAATGATTGGGAACAAAAGATAGATGATGTACAAAAATATCATATAGATATTTTTGTAATGGGTGATGACTGGAAGGGGAAATTTGATTTTCTTTCTGATTATTGTCAGGTAATTTATTTGCCAAGGACCAGTGGTATATCTACAACGAAAATTAAAGATGATTTGCATAATTAATAAAGTGAGAAAAAATAAAAATGTCCGAAAATCTACAAAAACTTCAAAAAATTCAATTGGAAATGCTAAAAAAAGTGATTAATATAGCAACCAAAAATGGAATTCCTTACATACTAATGGGAGGAACTTTATTAGGTGCCGTTCGGCATCATGGATTCATCCCGTGGGACGATGACGTAGATGTTGGATTTTATCGAAAAGATTATGAAATCATTGTCAAGTTACTAGCCCAAGAACTTGATTCAAATCATTTTAAAGTGTTGACTGATCAGAATAAGAAGTATGGGTTAGCATTTTGTAAATTGATAGACAGAAAAGTAAAAGTTGAATATGTGAACTCTGGTGCGAAAATTAATAATGCATTTATAGACATTTTTCCGTATGATAATATCAGCAATAATAGTTTAGTTGCGCAACTTCATCATGCTCTCTTTAAGTTTGTAGATTCTGCAATTCTAAATCGAATTAATTCGGATATTCAACATACTTTTCTAAAGGCATTGCTTATTAAAACTCAAAAATTTATTTTAAGTTTTTTTTCGTTGGAATCTTTAAAAAAGATTAGGAATTATCTCATGAACATAGAAAACAAAAAAGATTCAAGTAAGGTGGCAAATTTGTCATCTCAATATGCATTCGGTAAAGAGACAATAGATAAGAGTGATATTGAGGAATTTCAGTACACAGATTTTGAAAATGAAAAAATAAAAATTCCTCGTGAGTACGCACATATTTTAGCGACAATGTATGGGAATTACATGCAATTACCGCCAAAAAATGAACAGATTAACAAACATCTTAAACAAATTATTACAGAGGAATAAAGGCTAATGAAAAATGTATCGGCAGTTGTTGTGACATATAATCGAATAGATAAACTAAAAAAATGTTTAGTTGCATTAAAAAGCCAGACTTATAAAGTGAATCATATTATTGTGGTTGATAATCATAGTACAGACGAAACTCACTTTTTTTTGGAAAATCAAGAAAATTTAAATGTAAAAACAACGACAGAAAATCTTGGCGGAGCAAAGGGTTTTGAGATTGGGATAAAAGAGTTTTACAAAAAAACTAATGACGAGTTTGTTTGGGTTATGGACGATGATACAATTCCGGAGGAAACTTGTTTGGAAAAATTAGTTGATGCCAATTCTGAAGTTGATGCAGACTTATTTGCGAGTAATGTACGATGGATAGATGGAAGCCCAGCGCAAATGAATTTACCCTCGGTTGCTGATGATTGGAATAAGGTTTTGAATGCCACTTTAATCAATTCGGGGTTAGTAAAAATCAAACGAGCAAGTTTTGTTTCCTTATTAATAACGAGAAAAATTATTAAAGAAGTAGGATATCCAATTGGTAAAATGTTTATTTGGGGTGATGACACAGAATATACGCAGAGAATAAGCAAAGTAGCAGATTGTTTTTTTGTGTCAAATAGTGTTGTGGTGCATGAAATGCAACAAAATGTGGGAATAGACATTTTTAGGGATACAAAAAATAGAATTTGGAGATATTTTTATTTGTTTCGAAATCGACTTTTCAATGGAAAGAGAATGTCAAAAAAAGAATTTATAAAACAGATAATGAAAACACTGCTAGTAATATTTCAGTTACTCTTTAAAGCAGAAACTACTTTTAGATTTAAAAAAATTGGGATTGTGATTAAAGGGACCGTTGCGGGATTATTTTTCAACCCAACTATCGAGATTCCAAGAGAGGTTAAATAATGAAAAAAATTTTAATTGTTGGAGATTTTATTGAGGGTAGTGGCGTAACTACCTTCATTTTTAATACATTTGGTCAAATTAAAAATAGTAATGTTCAGTTCACAGCCGCGATTGTGTCTGGATCAACTGATTGTATTTCAAAATTAGAAGATATGGGTTGGAAATATGTTGTCATACCAGCAGCTAATAAAAATATTTTTGTACACATTAAAACTTGGAAAAATTTTCTCAGGCAAGAAACCTTTGATGCTGTTCACTTTAACTATTCAGCTGATTGGAATTTTGTACCAATTTATTTGTGCAAGAAATTTGGAATAACAACAATAACGTTGCATGCACATAATACCTTTTTTGGTACGGCAGGTAGCAAGCTTGTGACAAGTTTATTAAAAATTTTGCATGAATTTTCAAAAAAAATTGTTTTAAACAAGTTGATTAGTCATTACATTGCAGTATCTGATGATGCTGCAAAGTGGATGTTTCCTAATAAAATTTTTAGAAGCAAGCAATTTATGATACTAAAAAACGGTGTAAACATTGAAAAGTTTAAATTTTCAGAGAATTATCGAAATGAAATAAGAAAAGAGTTAGAAATTGATGATAGTCAACAGGTATTTATTCAGGTTGGAGTATTTCAACCAAGAAAAAATCAAAAATTTTCAGTTGAATTATTTAAAAGGATAAAAGAAAAAAATGAAAATGCGATACTTTTATTTATCGGAAATGGACCAGATAAATCGCTAATAGAAGAACTAGTAAATGAAAACGAACTAACTAATAGTGTGAAATTCTTGGGAATTAGGCAGGACGTTTACAAGTTATACTCTGCAGCGGACTTTTTACTCATGCCATCATTTTATGAAGGATTAAGTTTCGTAATGATTGAGGCGCAGGTGTCTGGGCTAAGGATTTTGATAAATAAAAAAGTACCAGTTGGAGATTACGATAAAGAATTAATGGTCAGACTTCCTTTGAATATAGAAAAATGGATAAATTCACTTGAAGAGAATAAACGGATTGAGTTAAATCGAAGAAAATTTGCAGCAGATACAATGAATAACTTGGGATATAACCAAAACCATTCAATAGATATTTTAAAAAAAATCTATTCGATCTAAAGGTAAACAACTAAAAATGGTTTAGTAAGGGTATGAATTGTTATATATAAATGGTATTTTATTATTAATAATAAAATTTTAATAAATTTTATGTAGTGGGAGGAATATTTGTTGAAAACAAGAAATAAACAATATAAGAAACATAGATTTTGGTTAGTATCTGCTGGATTAGTTGTTGCTGCTACTGCGGGTTTTATTGACCAAAATAGTGTTCACGCATCTGATACAGAAACACAAGGAGAGATTGTTGGGAGCGGCAGTGAACAGAACGTTCAGGATATTTCTAACTCAAAACAGGTAGTTTTAAAAAATTCTGAAAAAAAATTGAACAGTAATGTTGTTAATACAAATTCAAAAGTATATGTTCAACCTTCGAATATATCTGAAAGTAGCAGTGAAGATTGGAATTCTGCAACGAAATTAAAAGCAGAGCAGGATTATGAACTTACTGGGCAACCACAAAAAATTGTTAGAAATGACGCTACGACGCTAAAACTAACAATTGGTAGTAAATCAATTCCTAGAGTAGATGCAGTTGATATTTCCTCATATCAATCTTGGATGAAGCAAAACGATTTCTCTAAATTACACAGTCTTGGTGTGAAGTCCGCTGTAGTTAAGGTTACAGAGTCAACGAATTATACTAATCCGTATGCAAAATCACAAATTCAAATGTCAAAAAATGCTGGTCTAAATGTGGATGTATATCATTATGCACGTTTCTCAAGTGTTGCAAGCGCTAAAAATGAAGCAAATCATTTGGTTTCGACTTTAAGAAGCCTAGGATTACCGAAAGATACGTTAATATTTGCTGATATGGAAGATAATTCAACTTTATCGAATAATATTGAAAATTCTTTAAATAGTTTTTGGAATGTCTTATCTTCTGCAGGATATACTAATCACGGCGTGTATACATTTGTTAGCTATGCAAAAGCCGCTGAAGTTAGAAGAACTGTTGGGTATACAAGAACTTGGATGGCACAATATCCCTATACTCCCACAGCATCAACCAAATGGAATACGTCTTATGGTGCTTGGCAATTTTCATCAACAGCTTTTCTTCCGGGTAGTAATAACCCGATTGATGTTTCAATTGATTACACTGGATTATTTCAATTAAAAGAATATGATGCAATTTATTCAAATAATTCTGTTAGCTTGTCAGGGGTTATAAAAGAAAATGGTAGGGATGATGGTTTGTATTTGTATGGTCCATACAATACAAGTTCGTCTACAAAAAGTAGGAATGCAAGTGCAAAAAATTTTGATCAACAATCAGTAAAAATTTTACGTACTGCTATTACAAAACGCGCTACATGGTACGAAATTCAATTAATAAACGGAAAGACTTATTGGGTGGATAAAAAGGCAGTATCCATAAATTATGACAAAATTACACTTCAAAAAACACTGTCAGAGTTTGCTATTATTGACGAGAATGGTAGAAATGATGGTCTATATAAAAACGGACCATATTTTACCAGTTTGCAAACCGAAAGTCGTAATGCGAGTGCGACAAGCTATAATAATCAAACTGTAGGTGTGATCGCGGAAGCGACCACAAAGCAAGCAACCTGGGTTAAGATTAAATTATCTAATGGTAGTACTTACTGGATGGATAAGCGTGGTGTCAGATTAATTAGTTTAGATGCAGTTTCAAATGAACATACTACAAATTATGCAGCACAGATCAATCAAAGTAATCGTAATGATGGTATGTATACTGCAGGGCCATACTACAGTAATATAAACAGTTTAAAGCGTAATGCGAGTGCAACAAGCTATAATAATCAAACTGTAGGTGTGATCGCGGAAGCGACCACAAAGCAAGCAACCTGGGTTAAGATTAAATTATCTAATGGTAGTACTTACTGGATGGATAAGCGTGGTGTCAGATTAATTAGTTTAGATGCAGTTTCAAATGAACATACTACAAATTATGCAGCACAGATCAATCAAAGTAATCGTAATGATGGTATGTATACTGCAGGGCCATACTACAGTAATATAAACAGTTTAAAGCGTAATGCGAGTGCAACAAGCTATAATAATCAAACTGTAGGTGTGATCGCGGAAGCGACCACAAAGCAAGCAACCTGGGTTAAGATTAAATTATCTAATGGTAGTACTTACTGGATGGATAAAAGAGGAATTACTAACATAAGAAAGTAAATGAAAAATTAGTGACATCTTTCAATAATATCTATCACGCATGATTGCAAAAAAACAAAAAACTAGGTAATAACATTTTTATTGAAATGCTATTACCTAGTTTTTTTATATGATTTAATCAGGGTGTAGTAATGTTTTCACTAGATTTGTTAGAAGACGGTTGAATAGAACTTGAAGGAGAAAAAGTTTCTGATGTATTATTATCTTCTACAGATTTATATGAGTTAGAAATGCTTGATTCATTAAACTTTGTAGCGGTGTTTGAAGACCGCACCCCACTTCCTGCTACTTCAGCAGATGCGCCTCCAGGCAATACGAACGAGGTATGTGCGTAACCATCGTAATTTGATTGCATTTTATATAATTTAGTTTCGTTATTATTGACTGAACTAAATTTCAATCCCAATGCGTGTCGCACCAATTTTGAAATTCGGTTGATTTCTTTAGGGGAAGCAATTTGGAAAGAAGTGCCATCTATAGTCGCATCTTGTCCTTGGAAGTGATTGGTTTTAACATTTTTCATTGATGAATGGTAATTAGAATACAATGTTGCAACACTGTTCAGTGGAATATCAGTTCTGATACCCTTCTTAGCAGCATCAAGAATTGTGTTAATAGCAGTCACTGAACTTAACGATTTAAACTTATTAATGACAGCTTTAATAATTTGTTGTTGTCTCTTTTGTCGCCCATAATCGTTATTAGGATCATCATATCGCATCCTTGAATATTTCAATGCTAGACTGCCTTCCAGATGTTGTTTTCCTTTAGGAAAGTGATGTCCCTCATAATCAAATGCAAATGGATTATCAACATTAACCCCGCCAACTGCATCTACGACTTTTTCAAGGACTCCCATATTGACGATTGCATAATAATCAATAGGTACGTTCAATAATTCCTTCACTTGTTTTACAGTTTTTTTGGGACCACCAATTGAATAGGCAGCATTGATTTTTGCATAATCGACGCCACTTGCAGTATTGATTTTAACCAAAGTATCTCTTGGGATACTTGTCATTGTAATTGTTTCTTTTTTAGGATTAACAGTCACTAATTCAAGTGTATCTGTGTTACCACCTGAATTACCACGTCCGATGGCCCCCGTGTCAAGCCCCATTAACAGTACAGAAACAGGTTTTCCAGATTTAAGTTTTTTACTAATTTTAGCGTTGGAATTACTAAAAATGCCTGACGCTGCATTATGTATTTTATAGTATTCATAGCCACCAGCCGCAACTAATGCTAGTACAACAATACTAACAAGCCAGCGAAACCAGTGGCGTTTTGGTGTTTTTCGGAGATGGCGGTTAACTCTTGTGTCTTCTTCATCCATTAATTTCTGCCTCACATCAATATTAATATTTAACTCAATCTAAGTTATCAGACCACATAAAGCAAGTCAATTTTACCACGTACAACTTAAGAAATATATAACCTTATCAGTCGATTGTGAGCATTTTACCAGCTTTTGCCAGTCTTAGCTGATAAAATTAAACGCAGGGTTAGGATGACGAGGTGATTCAATGAAAACAATCATTACATATGGCACATTTGATTTAATTCATAAGGGTCATATTCACTTATTAGAAAGAGCAGCTTCTTATGGTGATCGACTAATTGTGGGATTAGCAACAGATGAGTTTAATGCCAAAAAGGGTAAGCATGCTTATACACAGTATGAAGATAGAAAATATATATTAGAGGCAACCAAATACGTTGATTTAGCCATTCCAGAAAATTCTTGGCAACAAAAAAGTGAAGATATTAAAAAATATCACGTTGATGCGTTAATCATGGGTGACGATTGGCAGGGTAAATTTGATTATTTAAAAAATTTATGTAAAGTCATCTATTTACCACGAACTGATGGTATTTCAACTTCAAAAATTAAAGAAGACTTAGAACATGCGGAATAACATTTCACTGAAATGTTATTTTTTTGGTTCAAAATCTTGATAGACTTTGATCTAATGCTGTATTAAGATAGTTAGAGGATCAATTGGAAAGGAATTAATTAATGACACCAGAAAAACTAAAAGAAGCCGTTGAAAAACGACGTACTTTTGCAATTATTTCTCACCCTGATGCGGGAAAAACGACGATTACTGAACAGATGTTACTGTTTGGTGGCGTGGTTCGAGAAGCAGGAACAGTGAAAGCCAAAAAATCAGGAAACTTTGCTAAATCAGATTGGATGGAAATTGAAAAAAAGCGTGGAATTTCTGTTACCAGTTCTGTAATGCAGTTTGATTTTCAAGGTAAACGCATTAATATTTTGGATACACCAGGACATGAGGACTTCTCCGAAGATACCTACCGAACTTTGATGGCGGTCGATTCCGCAGTTATGGTAATCGATGGCGCAAAGGGAATTGAACCACAAACTAAAAAGCTATTTAAAATTTGTAAAATGCGTGGTATTCCAATTTTTACATTTATAAACAAATTTGACCGTGATGCCCGTGAACCACTTGATTTAATGTCTGAATTGGAAGATGTATTAGGTATTGAAACTTACCCAATGAATTGGCCAATTGGCATGGGGCGTGGCTTGAAGGGTTTATATGATCGCTATAATAAACGTGTTGTATTGGCACACCCAGATGATGAGAATAATCCTTATATCCCTCTGAATGATGATGGAAATTTATCTGAAGATAATGAATTAACTGAAGATAGTATTTGGCAAGATACGCTAGATGAAATTGAACTACTGGATGATGCTGGTGATCAATTTGATGCTAGCAAAATTGAAACTGGTGATTTAACACCTGTATTCTTTGGGTCAGCTTTAACTAATTTTGGGGTTCGAACATTTTTAGAAACGTATCTCCAATATGCACCTAAACCAAGTGCACATAAAACTGAAGATAATCAAAAAGTGGAACCGTTGAGTCCTGAATTTTCTGGATTTGTTTTTAAAATTCAAGCAAACATGAACCCAAATCATCGTGATCGAATTGCTTTTGTAAGAATTTGTTCGGGAGAGTTTGATCGTGGTATGGATGTAACGTTGAATAGAACGCAAAAATCACTTCGGCTATCGAATTCTACACAGTTCATGGCCGATACCCGTGAAACTGTTGAAACGGCTGTTGCTGGTGATATTATCGGTCTTTATGACACTGGTAATTTTCAAATTGGAGACTCAATTTACACAGGTAAGAATTCGGTGCAATTCGAAAAATTACCACAATTCACACCTGAATTATTTGTGCACGTTGCAGCTAAAAACGTTATGAAACAAAAGTCTTTCCATAAGGGAATTGAACAATTGGTTCAAGAAGGTGCGGTTCAGATGTATACCAACTATACAACTGGCGATTATATTTTAGGTGCCGTTGGACAACTACAATTTGAAGTTTTTCAATTCAGAATGCAAAATGAATATAATTCTGAAGTTATTATGGAACCGATGGGTCACAAAATTGCCCGGTGGATTGATCCAGAGCAGTTGGATGAACATATGTCTTCATCACGTAATATTTTGGTAAAAGATCATTTAGGAGCACCATTGTTTTTATTTGAGAATACTTTTGCTGAAAATTGGTTTAAAAATAAGTATCCAGATATTAAGTTAACTGCAAAATTATAATATTGTATGGTATTTTTTGTTTATTGGATTATTTAACCTAACACTTTAAAGGGTTATTAATCACGTAGTTTAATAAAAGCATAGGTTGTTTAATCTTGATGTAATTACATTTTCTAGAATATTTAAGTTAGAATCTGAAAAATTTAGATATCTTACTATAGAAATAGTACAAACTATGACCATGAAAAGTTAGATTGTTAAATTAGGAGAGAATGTATGAAGGAAGTTACTAACAAAATAATCAATCTATTTTTTATGCCTTTAAGTGTAATTAGTTTGATTGGTGCAGTTGCAGAATTACCCAATATCATCCAAAATGTTCCAAATCGTACTTTAGCAATTTTAATTGTTGGAGGTTTGATTTTATGGATGCTATTTCTGCTGAAAAATACTTATTTTATAAAAAAGTTCAGTAGTCTAGTTAGTAATTTAATTAAGCGCCATAAACTTGTAATACTAATTATTGCCTTCACAGTAGTACTTATATGGCAACTGTCGATGGTCTTTTATTTGTCAGGCATAAGTTTTTGGGATCCACGTTCACTTTCATTAGTTGCAACTGGTCACCTTCCGAGTTTGAAGGATTATTTTTCACTAAATCCAAACAATTTGCTAATGCTCCTGTTTGAAAGAGCTATTTGGGTGGTGTCACAAAGGCCTTCGATGGAACAGTTTCAAATGACTTTAGGAGTAATAAATGTAGTTATAATCGATATGGCTTTTTTTCTGTTGGCGAATGTAATTCATTCTAGAATTGGAACGGGAATGAAAGCTATCATACCAATAGCAATGATGCTAATACTCGTAATTGCATCACCATGGGTGGTTATAGTGTATACTGATTTATTTGGTTTCTTTTTAACAGCAATAAATATTTTTTTGTTGAGTAAAATGACTGTGGTCTCTAAAAAATTGGGATCTTATTTCTATCCAGTGTGTTCATCTTTTTTTCTCATAGTTTCGTACTTTATTAAACCGACATTAATAATAATTTACATTGCCGCGGTGCTGATTGCTATTGTTAGATGGTGTATTAAAGAAAAAAAATTATCGTTGAAATCAATAAAAGTAGTATCTATTGTAATTATTTCTACAGCTGCATTTTTTATTTTAATTAGTGCGGGTTTAAAATCACAAAAAGTTGTAAAAATAGATCCACAGAGAAAAGAAACTGTGTTTCATTATTTAGCCATGGGTATGCATGGAACTGGAGGCTTTAACATAGATGACGTTAACATGGAAATAGGAATAAAAAATCCTAAAAAAAGAAATGCTGAAAATATAAAATTAATCAAGAAACGGATAAAGGAATATCATTCACCGATTAATTATGTAAAATTTTTAATAAGCAAGCAAATGGCTAATACAGCAAATGGAACATTTAGTTGGGGACATGAGGGCGGTTTTTTAGTTACTTTTAATCATGAAAATAAAAATTATAACCGTTCAATTCAAAGAAGGTTATTTACTAATGCTGGTGTGGTTGATACAACAGAATATTCATATCAGTTCATTGCTCAAATTTTATGGATTTTGACGTTGATAGGTGTACTTTTTTGCTATGGTAATAGTTCGTTGTTTGCACAATTTTTGAAAACTAGTATCATTGGATTTTATATTTTTTTATTACTTTTTGAAGGTGGTAGAAGCCGGTACGTGATTCAATTTTTACCATGTATTTTTCTTGCCATGAGTTTTGGAATTGACAATGTTTTAAAAAGTGTAAATATCAAATCGTGGGAATGAAAAGTGAAAAAATGTTTCTCAGATCGAATAAAAATTTCGTTAAATTCAAACTTTTTTAAATTTGAATTCATTCAAAAAGGGCTTTGATCAGTGAAATTGTAAAATCCTTTTTTAAATAGTTTTAGAAATTTGGTTTATTAAATAATTTTTGTTAGCTTATCCTGGATTTTTTTGAAAAATCTAACTGCATAATCAAAATTGAAATAATAATCAAAATACCCCCGATTAGAAGATTCGTGGTAAACGGTTCAAATCCCAAAGAAACAGAAAACAAACTTCCAAACATCGATTCAGTCATCATAATTAACCCAGCAGCGGTCGCATCAGTAAACTTTTGTCCAACAATCTGCATTGTCTGTGCCCCAAATGATGCAAAAACGGCCAGAATAATAACCGGCCAAATAGCACGTGTCCAATTGATATTAGTATAGTGTCCGCGTTCAAATAAGATCGAATAGATAAAACCACCAACACCTTGGACAACGCCGAGCATAAAAGCAACAATCCAAGGACTTGCATCGGTGGCGGTATAACCAAAATATACAATTTGCAAGGCAAAGACAAAAGCCCCGATTAAAGTCAAAATATCACCAAATTGAAAATTCAAGCCGCTCTTAAAGATATCGGTTAACCACATCATGCCAATGACACATAAGGTGATTGCCAAATAACTTTTAATTTCAGGCCGTTTATGAAACATAACCCAAACGACAAAAGGAACCATTACCACGTAGGTAGCGGTGAGAAAGGCATTCTTACCAGGTGTGGTATATTTTAATGCGATTGTTTGAAGCTGATAACCGATAAAATTAATAAAACCAGCCATAAATCCAATTCGAAAGTCGGTCCACGTCATTTTATTAATGGTTTGATGAAAGAACAAATAAACGAGGCCAGCATAAATTAAACCGCGTAACGCATTAATCAGCCCAGCAGGCATACCTGCATTAACAGCTTGTTTAATAAACAAGTAACTGGCACCCCACAAAATGGCAGTGGTTAATAGAATCAAATTGGCTTGTAACTTTGAAAGTTTCATATTGGTCTCCATTTTTGAATATTCATTTTAACTATAACATAGGTGAATTGCTTCAAAGACAATAAAAAAAGACGAAATTTTTCGTCTTTTTTTATTATTTAATTTTAACGTAGGTGCCGTTCACGAATCCTTTATCTTCAACTTCATACCAGGTAACACCGTTATCATCAGTGAGTTTGCCTGATAATTGAACTTCCGTATTATGCTCCAATTCATTAACAATTTTGCCATACGGACGATCATAAACTTGAATCATGGCATTCGGAATATAGTCAATTTTAGCAGCCACTAAATCCATTTTTTCAATGGCTTCAGTTTCGCCTTCATCAGCATCTGGTTGTGGTTGATCAAACGGATTATCAACAATTTCCATTTGATGATATAAAATCCACTGATCTGGGCCAATTTCATACCAGAACTTGCCGCCGGTTGTCGCCACACGTTTAAAGGTTCTCAGCACCATGCCACCAGGGTAGGTAGTGCCACGTTGAAAGCCATCAACGGAATCAAAAACAGGGGTAGGGGCAAACAATTTCAAATACATGGAAACATCTTCGACTTCTGCCCATTTTTTCTTACGATAATACATTCGCACAGTATGGGGTTGTTCATTAAACGTACCACTTGTTTCAGCATCAGCTTTCACGAAACTATAGTCTTGAAAATCGCCTTTTGATACGCTGTAATGTTGGCCAATTAAGCCCTTTAATAATTGTGGTAAAGCTAAATTCTCTTTTGTATCGATATCAATGTGGTAAACCCACACCGGTACACCACTGTCATAGTTGTTAGCCATTTAAATCACCTCATAGAAAAATTACTACTTGTAGTATACAGCTTTTTATATAACACGTCATATCTTATTTTAATGATATTAATGAAATCTTGATAGTTCCTAATTTCGGCCAAAACTTGTATAATGTAAGCAAACAAATTTCGGAGGATTCTGAAGTGACAAATCGAAGAGCAACTTATCGCTTGAGTATTTTATCAATTTTAATTGCCATTATTGTGTTACAGGATTTTATTCCTGTCTTAGGAAACATTCCGATTGGACCATTAAGTTTAACCACGTTGCATATTACAGTGATCATCACCGCCGTTGTGTTAGGGCCGGTTGATGGGGCGATTATTGGTGGTGTTTGGGGTGTCATTACTTGGATACGTGCTTTTACGTTTCCAAGCAGTCCATTAGCGCCACTTGTGTTTGTCAACCCATTAGTATCAGTTGTGCCACGTATTTTTATTGGTTTATTCGCAGGGTGGACGTTTTTAGCACTCATGAAAGTTATGAAAAAGCCGGTAGTGCCAATGGTGATTTCTGCTTTAATCGGTGCGTTAACAAATACTGTTTTGGTGTTAGGGGGTATTTACCTATTTTATCGAACACCTGCTGTCGCCCATATTTATGGTGTTAATGTTGATAATTTACTAAAAGCACTCAATGCGATCTTTATTACGAATGGTTTGGCGGAAATGGCGTTAGCCGCTGTGATTGTGCCATTGATTGCAATGCCATTACGAAGAGTAGTCAAGAAATAAGAAAAACCACTAACTATAATTTCAGTTAGTGGTTTATTTAGTTACAATTTATTTACTATCTTCAGAACCATCATCACTCTGAATCTTCTTAACAGCCGCTGCAACATCTTTATCACTAGCAGCTTCCAAAGTAATGTTGCCATCGACAATCTTAGCATTTAAATTCTTAACACCTGGATTGTCTAAGACAAAGTCAGCGATGCGGTCTTCAATTTGTTCTTGAATCACACGCCGTAATGGCCGCGCACCCATGGTTGGATCAAAGCCTAAATCAACCAGCTTTTCTTCAACAGGGGCGGTAACGTGAACATAAAGTCCACGATCAGCCAACATGCGGTTAACGTCGGCAATCATCAAATCAACGATGTGCATCAAGTTATCCTTAGTTAAGGCGTTGAATTCGACAATCGCATCAAAACGGTTTAAGAATTCAGGCTTGAAGTATTCACCCAATTTATCAACGATTGAGTGCGTCTTACCTTCAGCAGCAGCGCCGAAGCCAACACTAGCTTCAGAGTCACCAGAACCGGCGTTAGACGTCATGATAATAATCGTGTCCTTGAAACTAACCGTGCGACCTTGAGAATCAGTCAGGCGACCATCATCCAAAATCTGTAAGAACATGTGCATAACATCTGGATGGGCTTTTTCAACTTCATCCAATAACACGAGACTATATGGATGACGACGAACTTGTTCGGTTAATTGACCAGCTTCTTCATAGCCGACGTAGCCAGGAGGTGAACCGATTAACTTCGAGGTTGAATGTTTCTCCATATACTCACTCATGTCGAAACGAATCATTGAATCCTCGGAACCAAATAATTCTTTAGCCAATTGTTTAGCCAATTCAGTTTTACCAACCCCAGTAGGACCAACAAACAGGAACGAACCAATTGGGCGACCAGATTTGTTTAAACCAATGCGGTTACGACGAATGGCACGCGCCACTTTGTCGACCGCCTCATTTTGACCAATGACATGGTTTTCCAAGTTTTGATCAAGATCTTTTAATTGGGTTTCTTCTTGTTTTTGTAAGTCCCCAACAGGGATGTTAGTTTTTTCTTCCACGATGTGTTGCATATCTTCAACCGTCACCGTAGCGGCGTCTTCACTATGATTTGCTTCAGCATCGTCTTTGGCTTTGGTCAACTTGGTTACTTGATCACGGTAGAAGGCTGCTTTTTCGTAGTCTTCATTATCAAGTGCTTGTTGCTTATGAGCTTCAGCGGTGTGAATCTCATTTTCAATTGTGGCTGGGTCAGCAGTCTTCAAGGTTAAGTTCTTCTTCGAACCAGCTTCATCTAACAGGTCAATGGCCTTATCAGGTAAGAAGCGATCTTGAATATAACGCGCTGATAACTTAGCAGCCGCGGTAATCGCGTCATCGGTGTACTTCACATTATGGTAATCCTGGTAGCGTGACTTAATCCCATTCAGAATTTGAATGGTTTCTTCAACACTGGGTTCATCAACTTGAACAGGTTGGAAACGACGTGCTAACGCAGAATCTTTTTCAATCTTGCGGTATTCATTTAACGTTGTAGCCCCAACTAATTGGAAGTCGCCACGAGCTAGTGCTGGTTTCAAAACGTTACCAGCGTCCATGCCACCTTCGGCATTTCCTGCGCCCATGATTTCATGAATTTCATCAATAAATAAGATGATATTATCATTTTTAGAAACTTCTTCCATTAATTGCTGCATGCGTTGTTCGAACTGCCCACGAATTCCTGTTCCTTGAACAAGCGAAACAACATCTAAACGAATAACTTCTTTATTATTTAATTTTTGCGGAACTTGACCGGCAACAATTGCTTGTGCTAATCCTTCAACTACGGCTGTTTTACCAACTCCAGCTTCACCAATTAACACGGGATTGTTTTTGGTCCGGCGGTTTAAAATTTCGATCACCCGATCGATTTCTTTATCACGGCCGATGACGGGATCGATTTTTCCTTGTTTAGCAAGTTCAGTTAAGTTAACGCCAAATTGGGCTAACAAACTGTTACCTTTGCCACGGTTACCGCCATTTCCTTGTTGTGCTTGTGTTTGGTCATTAAATGCTTGTTGACCAGCTTGACCAGCGTTTTGGCCTTGCATGGCTTTAAACAAATCATCTAAGTTACCAAAACCAAATGATGGGTTTTGTGCCATTCCATTACCTCCATTAAAGAGAGTATTTTGTGCTTCTTTCATTTTTTGATAGCAACTCTGACAGAGGCCAACTTGTACTCGCTGTCCGTTCACTTCAGCTTGTAAGTGAATGGTTGCCGGATTCTGATGGCAATTTTGACATAACATCTGTAAACCTCCTTTATCACACTATCGACATCTCTAATTTGCCAATTGAGATGAAAAGCCTTTGTGGTCGTTTGATATTGTTTGACCTTTATTGACCTTTGAACTCATTATACATTGGATAATCAAGATTGCAAGTGATTTGTCTATTTTCTGAAACACGAGTTTATCGTTGATATGATCGACTTTGTCGTGCATTCCAAGTCGTATCAACACAATAATTCTAGCACTCACACGTTTAGAATGCTAAAAATTTGTTCTTTAACGATTAACAGATATAATAGAAGACATGAATGATGGATGGGAGGATTTTAATGGATAAAGATTATCATCAGTTAATGGAAGATTTACGCCAACACAACATTGAAAGTTTTACGATCACTAAAGATGAGTTTCAAACCTTTCAGCCGATCTTTCATGCTTACGAATATCGCCAACAACTTGTTGGTAAAGCAAACCGTGGCGGTGAAATCGAGTACACCTTACTAAAAAAACAAGCTTAGTTGGATTTGAAAACAAACCGGAGCCAACATTCCGGTTAGTGCTTGTATTTACCGCTTACAATTGCTATTATTAACAGGTAAGAAAGCTTTTTTGGCTTGCCAAGAAGCTTCAAAAATTAAATCCTTGAAGGAGATTGATCACTAATGGAAAAACGCGATTTTAATGTTATTGCAGAAACTGGAATTCATGCACGTCCAGCAACTATCTTAGTACAAACAGCTTCAAAATTTAGCTCAGATATTACCTTACAATATCAAGATAAGAGTGTGAACTTGAAGTCTATTATGGGTGTAATGTCATTAGGTGTGGGACAACATGCTGACGTTACAATCACTGCTGATGGTTCAGACGAAAAAGAAGCCATCGCTGCTATTGAAGAAACAATGACAAAGGAAGGACTGTCAGATTAATATGTCAAACCGGCTAGAGGGAATTGCTGCAAGTAATGGTATCGCCATTGCTAAGGCTTATTTGTTAGTCGATCCTGATTTGTCTTTTGAAAAGAAAACAATTTCTGACTCTGATCATGAAGTCCAAAGACTTCATGATTCTTTTAATGCTTCAACAAAAGAGTTGGAAGTTATTAAGCAAAAGGCTGTCCAATCATTGGGCGCCGAAGAAGCTGAAGTTTTCGAAGCACATATCACGATCTTGGCTGACCCAGAATTGATTAGCGCCATTGAAACAAAGATTAAAGATGAAAAGGTTAACGCTGAACAAGCAGTTAAAGAAGTGACTGACCAATACATCGCAATGTTTGAAGCAATGACTGACAATGAATATATGCAAGAACGTGCGGGAGATATTCGCGACGTTACTAAGCGTATCATGAGTCATTTACTTGGCGTTTCATTACCAAGTCCATCATTGATTGATTCAGAATCAATCGTTGTATCTCATGACTTAACACCTAGTGACACCGCACAATTAGACCGTAAGTTTGTTAAAGGATTTATTACCGATATTGGTGGCCGTACTTCACATTCAGCCATCATGAGTCGCACCCTTGAAATTCCTGCCGTGGTTGGTAGTGGTGACGCTACTACTGAAATTCACGATGGTGATTTAGTGATCGTCGATGGTATTCACGGTAAAGCAATTGTGAACCCAACTGATGCCGAAGTGGCAGATTATAAAGCACAAGCTGAAAAATTTGCTGCTGACCAAGCTGAATGGGCCACATTGAAAAATGCCAAAACAGTTACGGCTGATGGAAAGCATTTCGATATTGCCGCTAACGTCGACACACCTGATGATTTACAAGGTGTTCTTGACAATGGTGGGGAAGCAATTGGCTTGTTCCGTTCCGAATTTCTATATATGGATTCAGCAGAACTACCAACTGAAGACGAACAATTCGAAGCCTACAAAAAAGTTGTTGAAGGCATGAACGGCAAGCAAGTTGTTGTGCGGACAATGGATATCGGTGGTGACAAGCATCTACCATACATGCCATTACCAGAAGAAATGAACCCATTCTTGGGTTATCGTGCCATCCGGATTAGTTTGGATAAACAAGATATCTTCCGAACACAATTACGTGCATTACTACGTGCTTCTAACTATGGTAAGTTAGCGATCATGTTCCCAATGATTGCGACAGTTGATGAATTTAAACAAGCACGTGCCATTTTTGATGAAGAAAAAGCTAAGATGGTTGCCGATGGCAAACCAGTCGCTGACAACATCGAAGTTGGGATGATGATGGAAATTCCAGCAGCTGTTTTGATTGCTGATAAATTAGCTAAATATGCTGACTTCTTCAGTATCGGAACTAACGACTTAATTCAATACTCATTTGCTGCTGATCGTGGTAACGAACATGTTTCTTACCTCTATCAACCATATAACCCATCATTATTACGTTTGGTTAAGCGTGTCATTGACACTGCTCATGCTGAAGGTAAGTGGGCTGGTATGTGTGGTGAAATGGCTGGCGATCAAGTTGCCGTGCCATTGTTAATGGGTATGGGCTTAGACGAGTTCTCAATGAGTGCTACATCAATGCTTCAAACACGTTCATTAATGAAGAAACTTGATACTACTAAACTTGGTAGTCTAGTTGATCAAGCACTTGACGCTGAAACTAATCAAGAAGTCATTGATTTAGTGAAAAACGTTGAAGATAATTTAAACTAAATTAGATTTATTTAGCGCCCTTTGCCGGGGCGCTTTTTTGTTGGTCAAATAGTTAGATTATATTTGTTTAGACCGTTAACGAAAACTTCGGAGAAAATTTAATTTTGTTGGGTCAACTAAAAGTGCCGAAAACACATGATTCGTAAGGGATTACCATTGTTTAGCAAATCTTAATGAATAGTTGGAATCTCCTTGTAAATACGGTACAATGGGTGTCGTTGTCGAATTGCGTTGATTGATTAATAAAATGCCCTTGTGTACAATGGTAGTAATTATCGACGTGCTCAGTACCCCGTACATTAATTGATACTGTGTCGGGTGAATGAAACCGGAGGAGAATCCTTGTGAATATCGGATTATTTACAGATACATACTTTCCACAAGTGAGTGGTGTTGCAACTTCTATCAAGACGTTGCGTGATGAACTAGAGGCCCAAGGCCACAATGTTTATATTTTTACCACCACGGATCCGAAGGTTGATAAAAATCATTTCGAACCAGGCATTTTTCGCTTCAGTAGTGTACCGTTTGTGTCCTTTACTGATCGTAGAATTGCTGTTCGAGGACTCTTTAAAGCTTACCGAATTGCTAAAGAGTTGGACCTTGATATTATCCATAACCAAACTGAGTTTTCCCTTGGTTGGATGGGTAAAGTGATTGCTAAAGCAATGCGAATTCCATGCATTCATACGTATCACACAATGTATCAAGATTATTTACATTACATTGCTAATGGCCATATTTTAAAACCTAAGAATGTGCAACAGTTTGCCTCATTGTACCTAAACCACATGACCGGGATTATTGCACCAAGTCAACGTGTATTAAGTACGTTGGAAGGTTATGGTGTTAAAGCACCTATCCGTGTCATTCCAACGGGGATTAACGTTGCTCGTTATCAACATCAAGATAGCCCACGGACGAGTCATGAATTACGTCAAAAATTGGGTTATTCAGACGAAACGCCGGTTTTATTGTCGTTAAGTCGAATTGCATATGAGAAAAACATTCATGAGTTAATTGAAGCATTACCTGACATTTTGAAACAACGACCAGATGCCCAATTGTTAATTGTGGGTGATGGGCCAGCTAAAGAAACACTCGAACAACAAGTTAGCGATATGCAGCTTGGTGATCACGTGACATTTGCCGGTGAAGTGGAAAATGACCAAGTTTACCACTATTACCAAATGGCTGATGTTTTTGTGGCAGCTTCTGATTCAGAATCACAGGGGTTAACTTATATTGAAGCATTGGCTTCTGACTTGCCAATCGTGGTGATGAAAAGCCCTTATACTGATGAACTGATTGACGATCCAGCTATTGGTCACAGCTTTCAAAAGAAGGCCGATTTGGTGAAGTACAGTATTGCGTACTTGGATAATCGTTCTGATAATGAAGAAGATGCTAAGAAACGGTCACGTAAACTGGATGATATTTCAGCTGAAACGTTTGCTAAAAAAGTGACGCGTTTCTATCATGACAGTCAAATTGAACTAGCAGAATCAAACCGTGAACCGGTTAATTTATTTCGCGGACCAAGAGGATAGTTAATGTTAAAAATATCGATGTTTTCATCTGCCGATAAGGTGCAAGGCCAAGGCGTGGGTAGTGCCTATATTGAATTGATTAGATTGCTAAAAGAGCATTTTAGCGAAGAATTTGATATCAGTATCAATCGCTATCGACATAGTCATATCAGTCACTACCATACAATCAACTTCCCTTATTTTCTATCAACTTTTCTACCTGGACGCGGCAAGAAAATTGGATATGTGCATTTTTTGCCTGAAACACTGGAGGGGAGCATTAAAATTCCCCAACCATTTCGGGCAATTTTTTATTGGTATGTGATGGCATTTTACAAACGCATGGATCATATCGTGGTGGTTAATCCTTCTTTTATTAGTAAATTAGAAGATAAGGGGATTGACCGTGGTAAGATCACGTATATTCCTAATTTTGTTAATCGACAAGAGTTTCATGAATTGTCTGCCGATCAAATTACTGCTTTAAAGGAGCAGTACCATTATGATGCACAGAAAAAAATTATTTTAGGTACTGGACAGATTCAAGACCGCAAAGGGGTGCCTGATTTCATTAAATTAGCGCGACAGAATCCTGATATTCAGTTTATTTGGGCAGGTGGTTTTTCATTTGGTAAAATCACAGACGGTTACGCTGAATTAAAACGAGTCGTGGATAATCCGCCAGCTAACTTAAGTTTTCCCGGTATTGTCTCACGTGAGGAGCTAATCAACTACTATAATATGGCTGATTTGTTTTTATTACCGTCTTACAATGAACTATTTCCAATGTCTGTACTTGAAGCCTTTAGCTGTGGTACACCAGTTCTACTCCGTGACTTGGATTTATACCGTTCAATAATTGATGGATATTACGAAGCTGCGAGCGACGTTGACGAAATGCAAACCAAGTTAACTGCTTTGCTCGATAATCCAGCTGGATTGAAATTTTTACATGATAAATCGCTAATTGCTAGTGATCATTATTCTGAAGCTCATCTAGCACAAATTTGGCATGAATTTTACTTACAACAAGCACACGAGGACTAAATATGTCGCGACGCAATCAAATTGTTTTAGTTTTAATGTTAATAGTCGGGCTAGGGATTTTTGCCTTTTCTCTGCGCAATGTTCAATTGTCACAGGTCGTTCATGATTTAGCGAACCTCAAGTGGCAATGGTTTTTAGTGGCAGTGTTGTGCATTATTTTGTACCTAGTCTTAGAAGCGGTCGTCGTTAAAATATTTATGGCTGACCGCTATCAAGGATTTACGTTTAAAGACGCACTACGGGTGCCTTTGATCGAACAATTATTCAATGGATTAACACCATTTTCAACTGGCGGGCAACCAGCACAACTGATTGCGATGATGCAAACAGGTGTGGATGCGGGGCAGGCCAGTTCAGTATTGTTAATGAAGTTTGTGGTGTTTCAAGCAATGATTGTGGTGAACTTCATTATTAGTTTGATCATTGGTTTTCATTTTATTGCTGAGAAATTACAAGCACTGTCGTTATTTGTGGTGTTTGGTTTCTTGATTCATTTAGCAGTGATTGTTGGTCTCCTCATGGTGATGTATTGGCATGGGTTCACCAAACAGTTGGTTAATTTATTAATTACGCCTGTTAAATGGTTCCGATCTGCTGAAAAGTTTGCAGAAATGAAAGTTAACATCGATGAAAAAATTGACACTTTCTATGCTGAAAGTGTCAAATTGAAATCAGAAGGATTCAAATTAGTCCGCGTTTTTGTGGTGACTTTTGTGCAACTTTTGTTTTACTACTTAATTCCGTATTTCATTATGCTAGCACTTGGTGTTAGTCATATTAATTTAATCATGGTCACGAGTTTGCATGTGTTAATTGTGATGATTATCTCACTGTTCCCAATTCCAGGTGGAACAGGTGGTGCTGAGTATAGTTTTTCCGTGTTATTTTCCAGCTTTATTGGGACCAATAGTAAACTTGTTCTAGCGATGATTCTCTGGCGGGTGCTGACGTATTATTTTGGCATGTTTGCAGGCATGTTTGCGTTAGTAATTAAACCAGATAAAGTTCAAGAAAAAAAGTCGACCATTTAAGGTCGACTTTTTAGTTTATTGTTGATTATCTGGATTTTCAATGTAAGCACGCATGCGCTTCATTGCTTCTTTTAGTTTTGCAATATCGGCAGCATAACTAACACGCACATAACCTTCGCCTTCATCACCAAAAGCGTGACCAGGAATAATTGCCAAGTGATTTTTGTGAGCTAAATCTTTGCAAAAGGCCATCGAGTCTTGGTTAAATTGGGCCGGAATTTTACCAAAGATATAAAAGGCACCATCCGGACGGGCCACATCAAAGCCCATGTCCGTCATTTCTTTATAAACATAATCGCGGCGTTTGAGATACTCTTTAGCCATCTCTTTACCATCATCTTTGCCAGCAGTGAGTGCTTCAACCCCAGCTTTTTGAACAATTGATGTGGCCGCAGTAACCATGTATTGATGCACTTTTTTAATTTGTTCTACCATTTCATGTTCGGCAAAGATAAATCCAAGTCGCCAACCAGTCATGGCATGTGATTTAGAAAGGCCACTGACCAAAATCGTTTGATCAGGAAGCAATTTGGCAATTGAAAAGTGGGTATCGCCATAGGTTAATTCAGAATAAATTTCATCGCTGATCACCCAGAGATGATATTTTTCAAAAACAGCGGCTAATTTTTCTAGTTCACCTTGACGGTAAGTCACGCCAGTTGGGTTGCTTGGGTAATTTAATACAATTGCTTTAAAGTTTAATTCTGGATGAGCTTTAATTGCTTGTTCAACAAGCTCTGGATTTAAGCCAAAATCATTATCGCGGGTATTAATGCGAACTTCAACACCATTATAGAAGTTGATGAGTGGTGTGTAGGCAGAATAGATAGGTGCGGGGATGAGCACGCCATCACCAGGATTAAGGACAGTTCCTAAACTGGCAGCAATTGCTTCAGAAGCCCCAATCGTTGTGATGACATTATCTTGATCATAGTGAAGACCATATTTTTCGTTTTGAAAGTCTGCAGCCGCTTTTCGTAATTCCGGAATACCCGCATTCATAGTATAATGGGAGAAATTATCATCAATAGCCTGTTTAGCGACTGCTTGTATATGTTGGGGTACGTTAAAATCAGGTTCACCCAAAGTTAGTTTTAGAATATCTGGAATTCCAGTTGTTTCTTCATCAAACTGGCGAATTTCAGAAATTTCAATTGTATCGAGATTCTTGTTTAAATTATTTTGATATAAACTCACAAGCACATACTTCCTTTCAGGATATTAGAATTATTCTATCACATGTGCTATAGTGTGTTAGCTTTTTATTGGAGATTACTATAGTAAAGAAGGTGAAAGTTTGGAAAAATCATCCTTGTTTCAAATTTTGAGTAGATTGTACGCCATGCAACAAGATCGCAATAGTCAAAATCAAATGCGCCGCTTTGAACAATTTGGTATAGAGGTCTGTCAGGTAAACTATGATCAAGTAACCCAAACATACCGCGTAATTGAATATCGGCCGTATAATGAATTTACATTCGATGATATGGATTTAGCAGCAATTGAAATCTATGATTGCCTATCTGAATTGCAGTTAACATTTTAATCATATTTTCATCTTATTTACCTTGACTCACACCAATTTTATTTGGTATGATATTTGTTGTCGTCAAGGCAAGTACAGCAAAGATTTTGTTCAGGAATTTCTTAGAAATTTTATTGACATCAATTTTGCTAAATGCTATGATTTGATAGTTGTCTTTTTGACAAGGTAGACCTTTGAAAACTGAATAAAGTTTCGACGAATCAAATGTGCAGGGCTCTTAAAACGTAGATTTTAAGAGAAATAACATTTGCGAAGTCAATTCGCTAAAAGCAACAAATAAAAAGAGCTATTC